>CAMWSI010000135.1 GCA_947176875.1 uncultured Bacteroidales bacterium | reverse complement strand
ACTTACAAATATACGATTTTCCGCATAAAACAACGCAATATACCGCACGCTATGCCAGATAAAAATCAATGAGGCCTTCGGGCGCGGCGATTTTCAACCGGCGGTTTTCCCTGTCCACCTCCAGCAGAAACGCGTCGATGAGCGGCACCATCACCTCCTTGCCTTCGTGATCAATCGACATAATCGGCTGAGGACCGTTATCGTAGATACGGGTCAGCGTGCCTATTTCCCCCGCTTCCCTGTCCTCCACCGCAAAGCCTATCACCTCGTGGAAATAAAAACGGTTGCCGGTCAGGGGCGGTAAGGCCGACAGCGGCAGATAGAGTTCACAGCCCACCAAACGGGCCGCCTCATCCGCCGTCAATCCTTCGAAACGCCAGACCGCATCCCGGTCGCGCATCTTGATTTCCTCGATGAAATAAGGCACGAGACTGCCTTTTACTTCCACCAAAACCGATTTCAATTCGGCGTAACGCATCGGGTCGTCCACGTCCAACATCACAACCAATTCGCCCTTATAGCCGAACGTCCGCCCGATATATCCCAAGAAAAAACACTCCGCTTTATTCGGCATGACCCTGCGTTTTTAATGAATCCACATTCTGTTCCGGCACAAACTCCGCCCGTTCCAGCACGGCGCGCCATTCCGCCGGTATCGGGAACGAGCCGCCGGCCGTCATATCCAACGTGGAAAGTACGCTGCGGCAACGGGCGCGCAATACACCGGCCTCGTCGCGTATTTCCTGCATCATCGCGATGCTTTTCCCGCCAATGCGTTCCATGTATGTCTCCACGGCGATACGGTCGTGTTCGAATACGGGGCGGATAAAGTCCGTTTCCAAATGCACGAGCACGAGCGTACGGCCGTCAAACCGCAAACCGGGCATATAACGTTGCAGGAACTCCACCCGCCCGATGTCGAAAAACTGTGCGTAAACGGCATTATTGACATGTCCGAGCCGGTCGATGTCGCCGAAACGGATCTGCAATTCTTTCTTCATGATTGTCCGATTTCTTATATCAAAAAAGGAGCATCCGCTTGCACAGATGCTCCTTTCGTATTTCCGGAACCGAAATTTATTCAGCCGCAGGAGCCGCTTCTTCCGCAACAGGGGTTTCGGCCGGAGCTTCTTCCGCAACGGCTTCGGCTTCCGCCTCCGCTTTCTGCGTTTCTACCTGAGCCAACGCATCGGCCTTCTTCTTGGCCACGGCTTCGGCACGGGCTTCCTTAATTTTGGTCTCGGCCGCCAGACGTTCCTTCATGCCGGCGTTCTGCTTCGAAACCTTTTCATCGCGCTGTTTCTGGATGCGTTGTTCCTTATCGGCCAGCCAAGCCTGGAATTTGGCTTCGGCCTGTTCCAACGTCATCGCGCCCTTGTCCACACCGCGGAGCAGGTGATGCTTGAGCATCGCGCCCTTTACGGACATCAACGAACGCGCGGTATCCGACGGTTGAGCACCGTTGCGCATCCATTTCACCGCTTTATCCACATCCAGTTCAATCTGAGCCGGATGCGCCATAGGATTATACGTGCCTAACTTCTCGATAAATTTTCCATCACGAGGTGCACGACCATCCGCCACGACAATGTGATAGAAGGGAGCCCCCTTCTTACCATGTCTTTGTAATCTGATTCTTACAGGCATCTTATAATACTTTTAGTTTTTTTTATGAGGCGCAAAGGTAACACAAACCGAGCACAAAAGCAAATCCGGCGAACAGCCGGGCGTAAAGACAACGCACCTGACAGCCGCAAACGAATCCTAACAGGCCCCCGCTGGGAATTCGATGAAAACCAAACGCGGAGCAGCGCGATGTTTACGTAACTTTATTTTCAACAAACCGATTCATTCACTAAAACCGACCATCATGTATAAAAAAGTTACAACGCCCTTCCCGGCCGTTACCGCAACCGCTTCCGGACAATGGCTCGTCTATCCGACCGCCGTAACGACAGACACGCTCCCGCCGCCGGCATCCGCCCTCTACATGTACAACGACCGACCGTGGATCTTGCTCCGCATGCCCGGCACAAGCTACGGCAGAACCGACTCTGCCACCGCGCTACCGCCGCGCAACCATCAAAGGACACCGCGACTTCTCCCCCGACCTCAACGGCGACGGCGTCATTTCGGAACACGAATTCATCAAACAATGCCCCTGCTTCGACGCCGCAAACGAATATGCAGGAATTTAAGAAGACAAGGATTTAAGCGGAGCCGGCAAACGGAATAGGCCTACGTCCGGTCTGGATGGCTGAACAGCACCGCCTTCTTGACGGCGAAATTCCATAACGTGACCAGAACCACGGTAATGAGTTTGGCCACCATATAATATAATCCCCAACGGCCGGAAAAAAGCCGCATCAGGACATAAGTCAAAGCCGTACCGCTCAATCCTATAAGAAAGAACAAACCGAACTCCACATAAACATTGGTAAACCGGCGGCGGTCAAAAATCCAGACGACGCTCAGGATATACGGGATGATCAGCCCGACGAAATTGCCGGCCGCCGCCGCAACGGCCTCCCGGACGTTTCCCCACTCGCGCAGGACAACCATAAAGCCGAAATCGATGCAAAACGCCAAACCGCCCGACAGCACGTAACGCAATATCTGGCCCGACAGCGCACCGTCGCGCCGACTCAAAAGACGCCGTATCCTATTCCACATCCGGCGACAACAGTTTTCGACGCGCCGCCGCTCGGTCGAATTTCAACAGATAGGTTTCCGGCGCGGGTGAGACGTAAACGACCGGGAAAAGTTCCGGATAAGCGCGGACCGCCGGATAAAGATAGCGCACGGTCGAACCGTACCCCAGTTGCTCCAGCACGACATAATCCACGTTTTTATCTATCATGTCGCGCACCAAAACGGCGGGATCCAAATCGTAAGCGTAATTGGTCGCCACTACGTCCGGTGCGAAATGCAAGAAAAACTCCGGCTTACGGCAACAGACCACGGTGCCTTTCTCCACACTGTTCTGCACCATCTGCGCCAAATGGAAATAATGCGCATAAGCGGGCGGATAAGGCTGCTTGACCGCCGCATGTCTGTCTTGAACCGGCTTGATCATCGGCAAGACCAACAAAAGCGGAAGCAAACCCGCCAGACTGTCGGACTTGAAGTCGGCACGCCACCGTCTTTGCCGGATCAGACGGATGCCCGCCCATACACCTACAAAAAAGAAAACGAACAGATACGGAATCAGAGGCGTCACATAACGCGTGCCGTTACCGCCGTGCCATAACGCGAACAAACCGATATTGGCCAACAGAAACGCCGCCATCGCCCAACGCATTCGGCCCATCTGCCAGACACCGTAAAAGACGACCGCCACGACAAGCAGACCGAAAAACCAGGCGAAAAAGCCCGTTGTCGCCCAATCGCCGAACGGAAACAGCAACCCCTTGAACCCCTGTATCACGGTATCATTGACATTGACCCACATTTTCTCCAGCATCTCGCCCACCGTCGAAATGGAACCCTCCTCGGGCCGCCACGGATTGACCGTCATCACGGTACCGAGATAACGGCTTTCTATGCCATGAGCCGCATTGCGCAACGACCACGGCAGAAGGCACAGCACGCAGCCGACCGCCGAAGAAACCGCCGCCATCCATTCCTTACGGAACAGATAGAACACCACAACGGCAAACAGGACCGAAGCTCCGACCGTGCGGATATAATAGGCGCCGGCCGCAAACAGGATCGCCAGATAAAAATACGGCGAACGGTAAAAGGCCGTGGCTGCCGTACGGTTCCTGCAATCGTATATATATAGCATGAACAAGGCCGCGACCGTGGCAAACATATAAGACATTTCCGACATCGCCATGCCCGCGAAATGCAACAGCGAAGGCGAAAACATCGTCAAGGCGGCAATGGAAAACGCCAGATAGGTCTGTCCCGTCAGCCGCCGGGTCATGACGAAAAGCCCCAATACGGACAACAACAAAAACAAGCCGTTGAGTATCTTGAA
>CAMWSI010000134.1 GCA_947176875.1 uncultured Bacteroidales bacterium | reverse complement strand
GGGGGGGGGGGTTCGTTTCTGGAAACGATCCAAATATGTGCCGTCCGCTTTCCGCGAGGATTTGAAAGAACTCGTCAATGTCTATAACCGCGAGGGATTCCGGGATTTCCGCGTGCTCGGCGACTCGCTCTACACCATCAATCCGGAACGCATCGGCTTGAAAATAAAACTCTATGAGGGCGATCCCTATTATTACGGCAATATTAATTTCGTCGGCAATAAAAAATATACGAACGAACAGTTGCAGGCCGTACTCAATATCAGGAAAGGCGACCTTTACAACGAGGAAAAATTCAACCAGAACCTGATGATGAACCCCAACGGCGTGGATGTCTATGCGATGTATTTCGACGACGGTTACCTCTATTTCCGCGCCACACCGGTCGAAACGCAGGTTTACGACGATACGGTCGATATAGAGATCCGCATCGTGGAGGGAAATCAGGCGAGGTTCAACGAAATCCGGCTCAAGGGTAATACGCGTACGAATGATCACGTCATATTGCGCGAGACGCGTACCGTGCCGGGCCAGTTGTTCAGCCGTACCGAACTCGTCAATTCTATCAACGCCTTGCGTCAGTTACGCTATTTCAACGACGAGACGCTGAACGCCGAACCCTTGCCGCGCGCCGACGGTTCGGCCGATTTGGAATACCAGGTGGAGGAAGTCGGTTCCGACCAACTCGAACTCTCCGGCGGTTGGGGCGGCGGCATGATTGTGGGTACGGTAGGAGTCGTATTCAACAATTTCTCCATCAGAAATATCTTCAAGAAAGACCGTTGGCGTCCGTTGCCCTCCGGCGACGGTCAGCAACTGAGTTTGCGCGCCCAGTCGAACGGAACCTACTATTGGTCGGTTTCCGCTTCATTTACGGAACCGTGGTTGGGGGGCAAGAAGCCGTTGGCGTTCAGTGTCTCCTACAATCATTCCATGCAGTCGAACAACCTCTCCAAGCAGGATGCCAACTACGGCCGTCTGGATATAGACGGTGTGTCGGTCGGCTTGGGCCAACGCCTCAAGTGGCCGGACGATTTCTTCACGCTCTACCAGTCCGTCACGTATCAGCGTTATGCGATGAAGAATTACGAGGTCAACGAAATCCTCGACAACGGGGTGAGCCATAATGTCAATTACGCCATCACGTTGCAACGGCAGAACCTCGACGCTTCTTTCTTCCCTAAAACCGGTTCGACTTTGTCGCTGACCGTACAGCTGACGCCGCCATACGCCGCTTTGGGCAGCAAACTTTACCAAAGCGACAATGTGGAAGACCGCTATAAGTTATTGGAATATTATAAGATTTCGTTCAAGGCGGGCTGGTATTTCAACCCGATCGCGAATTTGGTCATCAACGCCCGTTTCCGTATGGGCTATATGGGCTATTATAAGAAAGAGGTGGGCTATCCGCCGTTCGAGCGTTTCTTCCTCGGAGGCGACGGGCTGACGGGTTTTGCGTTGGACGGCCGGGAACTGATAGGGATGCGCGGCTATTCGAACAATTCGCTTTCGCCGACGAGCGGAGCCACGGCCTACAATAAAATGACGCTGGAGGTGCGTTATCCGTTGTCCAACAATCCGGTGGCCACGATTTACGCTTTGGCGTTCTTCGAAGCCGGTAACAGCTGGGCGATTTCGGGTAAGATGGATCCGTTCCGCCTTTATAAGTCGGCCGGCGTGGGGTTGCGGCTTTACCTTTCGGCCATGGGGATGTTCGGTATAGACTGGGGTTACGGTTTCGATCCCGTGCCGGGCGACAATAATGCGGCCGGCAGCCATTTCCATTTCTCAATCAACCAGTCTTTGGATTGGTAACGCGGTTTGTGGGGTTTGGTGCGTTTTTTGCATAAATGCGGGTTGATATAGTTTAAAAATCTAAAGCTATGAAAAAGATTTGGTTTACGGCCCTGCTACTTATAGGCGGTACGGCAGTGGCGTTCGGACAGAAATACGCTTATGTGGATACGCGTTATATTCTTTCCAATGTGCCTGAATTTGAAGAAGCCCAGCAACAGATAGATGATCTGGCCATTACCTGGCAGAAGGAAATCGAAGAGAAGTTCGCGGAGATAGACGCTTTGTACAAGCGTTACCAAAACGAAGCCCCGTTGCTGACGCAGGACATGAAGAACCGCCGCGAGAATGAAATCGTACAGAAAGAAAAGGAAGCGAAGGAATTGCAGAAAAAACGTTTCGGCAATGACGGCGATCTTTTCAAAAAACGTGAGGAGTTGATACGGCCCATACAGGACAAGATTTACAATGCCATCGAGAAAAAGGCCAAGCAGCGGAGTTATGTGTTCGTGTTCGACCGCAGCGACAATGCCAATCTGTTGTATGCCGACCCGAAAAACGACATCAGCAACGACGTGCTCAAGGACATGGGTTATTCGCCCGATGATCAGAAGCAGAGCAGCATCAACGTAGGGGTCGATGCCAAGCCGAATACCATCAGCAAGAGTTTGGGCAATTAAGTCTTCGACATGCGTGTGAATCAAGATACCGTGGTATGGATTACCGGTGCGTCTTCGGGCATCGGCAAGGCTTTGGCCTTGGCTTATTCGGCCGAGGGCTGCACGGTGGTGCTGTCGGCGCGGCGTGCCGACGTATTGGAGGAAGTGCGGCAGGCTTGCGCGCATCCGGAAAAGGCGGTCGTGGTGCCGCTGGATTTGACCGATCCGGCCTCTATGGCCGGGGCCGCGCGGCAGGTGACGGAGCGTTTCGGCGCCGTCGATTTGCTTGTGCTCAACGGCGGCATCAGCCAGCGGTCGCTCGTGCGGGAAACGCCCATGGACATAGACCGCCGCCTGATGGAGACCGATTACTTCGGCGCGGTGCAGCTGGCCAAGGCCATGCTGCCGGGCATGCTGGGCCGCGGGAGCGGGCATTTCGCCGTTATCAGCAGCATCGTTGGGCTGTTCGGTTTCCCGCAGCGTTCGGCCTATTCGGCGGCCAAACATGCCCTGCACGGTTTCTTTGAAACCCTCCGCGCCGAAGAAAGCGGGAACGGCATCCGCGTCACGATGGTCTGTCCGGGACGCATCCTGACCGACGTCTCGTTGCACGCCCTGACGAAAGACGGGGCCGAATACGGCATCATGGACCATGCTCAGGCCAACGGCATCACGGCCGGGACTTGCGCGCGCAAGATCATGCGGGCCGTGCGCAAAAACCGCAAGGAGATATACGTCTGCCGCAAGGACGTGCTCATGGTCTATTTCAAGCGTTACATACCGGCTTTGTACTACGCTTTGGTCAGTAAGGTCAAGCCGAACTGACAGCCTGTGGCCGTTGCGGTCGTGGGCTTGAAACGACAAATTCAGAAACCGACGGATATGAAGGAAAACGGGAAAGAAAGCGGCGCACCGCTGATTAGTGGCATACAGCAAGTGGGTATAGGGGTTTCGGACGTGGCCGAGGCTTTCGCATGGTACAAGGCGAACTTGGGTACCGACATCGTGATTTTCGACGAGAAGGCGCCGGCCGAATTCATGTTGCCCTATACGGGCGGAGAGCCGCGGCCGCGTCATGCCGTGCTGGCGATGAACCTGCAAGGCGGCGGCGGTTTTGAAATCTGGCAGCATACGGGTTTTACGCCGCGCGGTCCCGAATTCGACCCCATGCCGGGCGACTATGGCGTTTATGCCTGCAAAATCAAATGCCGTAGTGCGGTGCGGGCGCATAAGTTCCACATGGAACGGAAAGTGCCGGTCAGCGCACTCTATCAGGATGCGTTGGGGCGCGATTACTATTATCTGACCGACCCTTACGGCAACCGTTTCCAAGTGGTGGAGATAACCGATGAAGCGTGTTGGTTCCGTAACGAAAACAAGCCGACGGGCGGTGTCTATGGCGGCGTGGTGGGAACGCACGATATGGAGGCGGCCGTCGCGTTTTACCGCGATATGTTGGACTATTAACTTGTACACAGCGACAAGACCGATTAATTTGACGATCTGTAGGCAGTGGGCCCGCCGGGTGTACGTTTCCGCCGCG
>CAMWSI010000133.1 GCA_947176875.1 uncultured Bacteroidales bacterium | reverse complement strand
GCCGCCTTAATCCAACCCGCAGCGGCCGCCAATCAGACGGGCGTTGATGCGCCCGGCCACCTCCCGTCCGTAAGGACTTTCGGCCACCCAATCAGCCTGCAGCGCGACCCGCAATCCGGAAAGGCTATCCGGATCAGGCCTGCTCTCGTCCAGCGGATACCAGGCCTCCAGCCCGGAAAGTTCAAACCGGTACCGTTCAACGGACGGACGCGTGCGACGGCAAGCGGACGACAACAGCCATCCCGCAACCAAAACACCTGAAAGAAGCAAAGAAAATACCTTTAAAAAACTGACGGACGATTTCATGAGAGCCTCCTTTTTTAAAAGTTATGATTAAGGCGGCCGGTTTGGCTCCGGCCGTCGGATTATTAATCCTCTACAAATGTAACAAATTTTCTTAACTTTGCGGCAAATATTTTCGACAAAGCCGGGCGTCAAGCCCCACAGGCCCTGACGCCGACCGACGCCCCCTCCGTTGATTCAGAACCTATACAATATGATACTCAAAGCCCTGATAGACCTTATCGCCCGCTTCGGGAAATCCCTGACCGAGGCCGGATGGCATCCGGGCGCCGTGCGCATCGCCACGACGCTCGCCGTACTCGTCTGCGTCGCCCTCTTCACCTGGGGTCTGTATTGGCTCGTGCGCGTCGTCCTTTCCAAAATCGTACGCGCCATCGCGGCCAAATACAAAAACCGCCTCGGCGACATCCTGATAAACCGGCGCGTCATCCACCGCGCCTCTTACTTAATTATCTGTATCGTCTTCCATTCGGTCATCCCCGGAATCTTCGAGGAATTTCCCGGCTGGATCGTCCCCTTGCAGAAACTGCTCGCCATCGGCATCCTCTGGTTCGCCCTACGCATCGTGGTGGGCATTCTTTGGTGCATCGTAGATTATCAGGTAGGACGCCAACAGAATAAACAGCGTTCATTCAAAGGCCTCGTCCAGTTCGCCACCATCGCCGTCTATTTTCTCGGCGCCATCATCCTGCTCTCCATCCTGCTCAACAAATCGCCCCTCGTCTTTATCGGCGGCCTGGGCGCGGCTTCGGCCGTCCTCATGCTGATTTTCAAAGACAGCATCCTGGGCCTGGTGGCCGGCGTGCAGCTTTCCTACAACGATATCGTACGCATAGGCGACTGGATCACCATGTCGAAATTCAACGCCGACGGCACGGTAGTCGATATCACGCTCACGACCGTCAAGGTACAGAATTTCGACTTGACCATCACGACGATTCCGGCCTACAACCTGATTTCCGACTCGGTCGTCAATTGGCGCAGCATGTCCGATGCCAAGCACCGGCGGATCCAACGCGCCATCAATATCGACATAACGGGCATCCGCTTCTGCGAACCGGCCTTTCTGGCCCATCTGGCACAGGAAGAGGCCTTGGCCGCCTTCATGAAGCCGTATATGACCCTTGCGGAAAGCGGCACCGCCGCACCGGCGACCGTCGCCGGCACGCCCCCGGCCGCCGATGCCGTCCGACTGCCGCACGGCGGGCTGACCAATGTCTATCTGTTCCGCAAATACATCGATTTCTACCTGCGCCGCCATCCCAACATTGAGAACGCGCCCGGCTACACGCTCATGGTGCGCCAACTGGCTATGGAGGACTACGGCCTGCCCCTACAAATTTATTGTTTTACCCGTACGTCCGAATGGGTGACATACGAAGCCATACAATCTGACGTCTTCGACCACCTGCTGGCCATGGCACCCGTCTTCGGGCTGGCCGTCTTCGAACGCACGGCCCAACCCGACACCCGCATAGACGAAGCCGGTCTGCCGACGATAGACGCCCCGAAAGGTGTCACGCTGTAACGCGCTTGACATTCTCGAAAATTATCCCTACCTTTGCGCCTGTTTTCGTTCCGGTTTTGAGCCTGCGTCATGCAGGCATATGGGTGTTCAGACCGGACGGATTCTTTCGGACTTTGGTTCAGGAAAGGTGGGTGAGTGGCTGAAACCAACAGTTTGCTAAACTGTCGTACGGGTTACCGTACCGGGGGTTCGAATCCCCCCCTTTCCGCAAAGCGATGCGCAAAGCCTTGGGATATATCCCGAGGCTTTTTTTATACCCCGTCCGAGCCAAGTTTACTTGAGCGAGGATGGGGTATGAAAAAAGCATCGTGCGCGTAGCGCACAAGCTTCGCGCATCGCTTTGACATCCACCCCACCGGGATCAGACGAGCGCAGCGAGGCTAATCCCTAACATACACACCACCCCGCCGCCATCCGAAACCCAACGCGGGCATTGCCCAATTCAAGATTTTTCCGTATATTTACACGAAATTTTCAGCCAAAGCGATGAGAAAAAGCCTCTTTTCCCGTCCAAACGCCAGCCATTTTGACCACGCATGACAGATTTCGACGAATATATCAGACAGAGTGAGCCCTGCCGTCAGGAACGTGCCTACACGTGGCAAACCGCCATTGGGCTTCAAGCCGTGGACGGCCTGAAGCCCTCCGACTATCTGAAAGATACGGCGCGGCGACATATCGAGGGAAAAATCACGATAGACGAAGCGCAAAGCGCCGTCAAAAGTTATTATCAGTCCAAGAACAACCGCTCCCCCCGGGACGCGGAAGCCTACGAGGCAGACCAGGCATCGGCCCATATCGCCAAAATACTTTCGACCCGCACTTTGGACTTCAGCCCCAAAGGCTACATCGCCCTCCACCGCCGGATTTTCGACGGCATTTTCAAATGCGCCGGCAAAATACGGGATTACGACATTTCAAAAAAAGAGTGGGTTCTGGACGGTGACTCCGTCAGCTATCTGAATTGGGAGGATTTGCGCCGGGCCTTGGATTACGATATCGAACAGGAACGGCAGTTCAGCTATGCCGGCCTGTCCCCGGACGCACTCACCTCACATATCACCGGTTTTGTTTCAAGCCTTTGGCAGATACATCCGTTCGGCGAAGGCAATACCCGCACAACCGCCGTCTTCATCATACAATACCTGCGTTCACTCGGCTTTGACGATGTTTCAAACAACCTGTTCGCAAACCACGCCTGGTACTTCAGAAACGCCTTGGTTCGAGCCAATTACAAGAACGCCCTGAAGGGCATTGACTATACACCCGTTTATCTGGAACGTTTCTTCCGCAATCTGCTCTTGAAGGAACAATGGGATTTGCGCAACCGTTACCTGCACATCCATCCGACCGAAGCATGGCGCGAACAACCTTGCCATTCAACGTTTAACGAAAGTCCTATCCCCTACGGGACAATCACAAGCGGCAGACTCAGGACAAGTACAGGACAAGTGGCGGATTCAGGACAAGTTCAAACAGCAAAGGCCAACCAAGTACAGGACAAGCACAGGACAAGTACAGGGCAAGCACAAACAACCAAAACCAACCAAACGCAGGACAAGCACAGGACAAGTACAGGGCAAGCACAAACAACCAAAACCAACCAAACACAGGACAAGTACAGGACAAGCACAGGACAAGCACAAACAACAGAAGCCAACTATAACATAACACGTTTGTTATCATCCTTTCAACAGGATCTTGTTTCGGTAAAAGACCTGATGGACCGCCTGCATTTGAAAGGGCGTGACAATTTCGTCAAACTATACCTGAACCCGGCTCTGCAAGCCGGCCTTATCTGTATGGTTTTCCCCGATTCTCCACGGCATCCCAAACAGAAATACCGGCTGACCGCCAAGGGACTGGCCCTATGGCGAACGTTGAACCGCCAAGATCATCAAGACCTCCAACCCGAATGAACACAACCATCATGAATACGGAATTTCTAGACCTCATCAAGACGCGGCGCAGCTGCCGCCGCTACAAAAGCGAACAAATCTCTGACCGCGACCTACAGGCCGTACTGGAAGCGGGCACCTACGCCCCCACCTCCAAAGGCCAGCAGTCGCCCTTTATCGTGGCCGTACAGGACGCCAAGCAGTTGGCGCAACTATCGCGCATGAACGCCTCCGTCATGGGCGCGGACACCAACCCTTACTACGATGCGCCTACCTATATT
>CAMWSI010000132.1 GCA_947176875.1 uncultured Bacteroidales bacterium | reverse complement strand
ATACAGAGAAACCCTGTCTCAAGAAACCCAAATCCAAAAAAGAAATAATATGAGTTTCAGAATTGTGGTCTTGGCCAAGCAAGTGCCCGATACCCGCAATGTGGGGAAGGATGCCATGAAGGCGGACGGCACGATTAACCGCGCGGCGCTTCCGGCTATTTTCAATCCGGAGGATTTGAACGCGCTGGAGATGGCTATCCAGATGAAAGAAAAGATAAAGGATGCCGAAGTCATCGTTCTGACGATGGGACCCTCGCGGGCGTCGGAAATCATCCGCGAGGCCATGTATCGCGGCGCCGCCGGCGGTTATCTGGTCAGCGATATGAAGTTTGCCGGCGCGGATACGTTGGCGACGTCTTACACGTTGAGCATGGCGTTGAAGAAACTGCAACCGTTCCAGGTGCTGATTTCCGGCCGTCAGGCCATAGACGGCGATACGGCGCAGGTCGGCCCGCAGACGGCCGAAAAGCTGGATATGCCGCAGATTACGTATGCTGAAGAATTGGTCGATATTACGGAAAAGGACGTAACGGTCAAACGCCGTCTGGAACGCGGCGTGGAAACGGTCAAGTCGCCTTTGCCCTGTCTCGTGACGGTGCATGGCTCGGCTCAGGAGTGCCGTCCGCGTCATGCCGTCCGCGTCATGAAATATAAATACGCGGCCACACCGAGCGAAGCGCAGCAACGCGGTTCCGACTATACGGAATGGTTCGCCCGTTATCCCTACCTTCAGATAGGCGAGTGGACGGCGGCCGATCTGGATGCGGAACCCGAACGTCTGGGGCTGTCCGGTTCGCCCACCAAGGTAAAGAAAGTCGATAACGTTGTGCTGGCGCACAAGGAAGCCACGGTCATGACGGCTTCGGACGAGGCGATAGACACGTTGATTCAGGAATTGATGGCGACCCACGTGATAGGGTAGGCGCATCGCAAACACAGAAAAATAGAAGATTATGAGTAACGTTTTTGTTTACTGCGAAATAACGGAAGAAAAGACGGTGGCGGAAGTCAGCTTGGAACTGCTCTCCAAGGGACGCAAGTTGGCCGACAGCCTGAATCTGCAACTGGAGGCCGTCGTGTTGGGGCATGGCGTGGAAAATCTGGAAACGAAACTGTACCCTTACGGCGTGGACGTCATCCACTATGCCGACGACGCGCGTCTGTTTCCTTATACGACTTTGCCGCATACAGCGATAATCGTAGGTTTGTTCAACGAATTGAAGCCGGAAATCGCGCTGTTCGGCGCCACGTCCGTAGGACGCGATCTGGCGCCGCGCGTTTCTTCGGCCCTGCGTTGCGGCTTGACGGCCGACTGTACGAGTTTGGAAATCGGCGACCATACCGATGCCAAGAGCGGTACGGAATACAAGAATCTGTTGTATCAGATCCGTCCGGCTTTCGGCGGCAACATCATCGCCACGATCGTGAATCCCGAAACCCGTCCGCAGATGGCGACGGTGCGCGAGGGCGTCATGAAACAGGAAATTTACAAGGCGGATTATAAAGGTGTGGTGAAGCCGATCGACGTGGCGCGTTATACGAAGCCGGCCGATTTCGTATGTCAGATCATCGACCGTCAGATTGAAGCGCAGAAGGTCAATATCAAGGGGGCTCAGATTATCGTGGCCGGCGGTTACGGCGTGGGTTCGAAAGAGAACTTCCGTCTGCTTTTCGAATTGGCCGAGACGCTGGGCGGCGAAGTGGGTGCGACGCGTGCGGCCGTCGATGGCGGTTTCATCGAACACGAACGCCAGATCGGGCAGACCGGTGTGACGGTCCGTCCCAAACTGTATATCGCCTGCGGTATATCGGGGGCGGTTCAGCACCGGGCCGGGATGGATCAGTCCGCCAAGATCATCAGTATCAACACGGATCCGAATGCGCCTATCAACGCGATTGCGGACTACGTAATCGAGGGCAGCGTACAGGAAGTGTTGCCGAAAATGATTCAATATTATAAAGCGCGTTCGAAATAGTCGGCGGGCTTTGAAAACATTAAAAAGCGAAGATTATGAATTTTTACAGCGATAACGAAGCCTTAGCCTTTCACCTGCATCATCCGGGCATGAAAAAATGCGTGGACATGAAAGAACGCGGGTATGCGGATAAAGACCAGTGCGACTACGCCCCGCGCGATTTCGAAGACGCGATGGACAATTACGACAAGGTGATGGAAATCATCGGCGATATTTCGGCCAATGTTTTGGCGGCCAATGCCGAAGAGGTGGATCATCAGGGCCCTTCCGTGGAAAACTACCGCGTGCGTTATGCCGACGGAACGCGCATGAACCATGAGAAGCTGACGCAGGCCGGCGTCTATGGCATCGCGTTGCCGCGCGCTTACGGCGGCTTGAATTTCTCGATGGTGCCATACGTGATGGCGGCCGAAATCGTGTCGCGCGCCGATGCGGGTTTCGCCAATATCTGGGGCTTGCAGGACTGCGCCGAGACAATTTACGAGTTTGCTTCCGAAGAAATCAAGCGTGAGTTCCTGCCGCGCATCCACCAGGGCGCGACCTGTTCCATGGACTTGACCGAACCCGATGCGGGCAGCGATCTGCAGGCGGGTCCGCTCAAGGCGACTGACGACGAAAAGCAACAGATGTGGATGCTCAACGGCGTAAAACGCTTCATTACGAACGGCGATGCCGAAATAAAACTGGTGTTGGCGCGTTCGGAAGAAGGAACGCGCGACGGCCGCGGGCTGTCGTATTTCGTACACGACAAGGCCTGGGGCGGCGTCAAGGTGCGGCGTATCGAAAACAAAATGGGTATCAAGGGTTCGCCGACCTGCGAACTCGTGTTTGAAAACGCGCCGGCCAAATTGATTGGCGACCGCAAGATGGGCTTGATCAAATACGTGATGACGCTGATGAACGGCGCGCGCTTGGGCGTCGGCGCCCAGTCGGTGGGGCTGTCGGAAGCGGCTTACCGCGAAGCCTTGAAGTATGCGGGCGAACGCGAACAGTTTGGCCAGGCCATCATCAAGTTTCCGGCCGTTTATGAAATGCTGGCCATGATGCGCGCCAAGACCGACGCCACGCGGACGCTGCTGTATGAAACGTCGCGTCAGGTGGACGTTTCCAAGTCGTATGCGGCCATGATGAACGAAGGCGAGAAACTGACGCCGGAACAGCGTGCCGACATGAAGTTGGCGCAACGCAACGCCGACATGCTGACGCCGATCTTGAAGATGTTTTCGAGCGAATACGCGAACCAGAATGCCTATGATGCGGTTCAGGTACACGGCGGTACCGGCTTCATGAAAGACTTTCCGGTGGAACGTCTGTACCGTGACGCGCGTATCCTGACGATATACGAAGGTACTTCGCAGTTGCAGGTCGTGGCGGCCATTCGCCATATCCTCAACGGCAATTTGGGTAAATACATCGAAGAGTTGGCGGCGCAGCCGGTCAAGGCCGATTTCGCGCATCTGACGACCCAGCTCAAAGCCATGACTGAAACCTTGGCCACGGCCATCGAACAGGTCAAGGGCATGGGGTCGGACGAACTCATCGACTTCCACGCGCGTCGTCTGGTGGAAATCGGCGGTCATATCGTTATGGGCTATCTGCTCGTACAGGATGCCGACCGTTGCGACTGCTTCCGTAAGTCGGCCGAAGTCTTCCTTCAGTTCAGCCGTTGTGAAGTGGAGAAACCTGCCGCGTATATCCGGACGTTTGTGCCGGAAAACATCGACCTCTATAAATAGAGCGTATGACCCGACGGGCGGCGGAGCCGTCCGTTTGGAAAATGAAAAATCTGATCCCGTGAGGGGTCGGATTTTTTTGTGACTTGCAGCTCGGTTTCTATGACGCGCCTTGCATTTTACATGCTCTCCGGCGCTTCTATGCCCAACAGGTGCAGGCCTTTTTTCAGAATGAAGCCCGTCTGTTGCGCGAGCGCGAGGCGGAACAGCTTTTGCGCTTCGTTCTCTTCGCGCAGGATGGGCGTGTCTTGATAAAAGCCGTTGAATTCCTTGGCGAGGTCGAACAGGTAGTTCGCGATGATGGCCGGGCTGAACTGGGCGGCCGCCTGTTGTAC
>CAMWSI010000131.1 GCA_947176875.1 uncultured Bacteroidales bacterium | reverse complement strand
CTTTCATCGCGCCGGGATGCTGTTGCGTCTCCATTTGCAGGCGGGCGGTGCCGGCCATCATCTGGCTGACCATGCGGTAGGCGTCCGCCCGCGCGATGCCGTGCTTGACGGCGGCATCGGCCAGGGCCTCGATGAACAGGGCGGTGTAGGCCGGCCCGCATCCGCATATCGTGCCGGCAATGCCCATCAGGTGCGTGTCCATTTCGATGACCGTCCCCAAGTTTTTCAGCAAGGCGTTGACCGCCCGATGCCGCTCGGCGTTGAGCGAATGCCGGCGTTCGCAGACCACGACGCCTTCGCGCACGGCCACCGGCGTATTGGGCATGATGCACAAGACGCCCGTCGAGGGCGGCAACAGCGGCTGATAACGTTCATAAGTCCATCCGGCCGCCACCGAGACAACGGTTTTGCCCGTCAGCGCCTCTTTCAACGGTTCGAGCACTTCGGCCACCAAATGGGGCTTGACGGCGATGAATACGACCTCGGCGAACCGCACGGTTTCGTCCGCAGATGCAAACGCCCGGCATCCGAGCGCGGCCGTATTCCGGCTCAGTTTCTCAAAATCCCGGGCGCACGCGCCCATGTGGTCGGGCGGTACGGTGCCGGAGGCGACCAACCCTTTGGCGATGGCCTGCGCCATGTTGCCGAAACCGATGAATCCTATTTTCATATCTGTATGTCGCTTTATATTCTTTAAGGCCAGCGTGTTTTGACCCCGTCGGGCTCTGTTTCCACAAAGCACGTGCAAAGGTAGTGAAAATATCCTTCACGGACGGATGCCGCAATCTATGTGATTTCCGCTTCCGGCCACGTCCGGTACCGCGGCCTCGTGCGGATGTTCGTCCCGGTTTTTCCGGCATTGACCGTGGGGCGGCAAGTCGTTCCGCATGGAAAAAATCGTTATATTTGCAGAATGTCGGAGTTGAACTCACAAAATCAGAAATCTATGGAAACAAAAAAACTGGAACTCGATTTTACTTACGCTTTGCAGGCGGGCCAGGCCGTGCAACAGGTCATGCGGGGGGATTCGGCCGCGCTGACGGCCGAAGAACGGCAATTGGCCGATGAATTGCAGCAAGCCTGGCGGACGTTGCAGGGCCGTCAGGGTGCGGGCAACGACTTCTTGGGCTGGATCGACCTGCCGGGCAAGACGACCGAGGCTGAATTGCAGGCCATGCAAGCGCGGGCGGCCGAACTCCGTGCCAAGTCGCAGGCGTTCGTCTGCATCGGCATAGGTGGCTCGTATTTAGGCGCGAAAGCCATTATCGAAGCCTTGAAACCGGCCTTGTCGCTCTCTATGCCCGGTGGCCCCGAAATCCTCTATGCCGGCCATCAGTTGAGCGAGGACTATATGCACGAATTGTTGGCCTATCTCGACGGCCGCGACTACAGCCTCTGCATCATCTCCAAGTCGGGCACGACGACCGAACCGGCCATCGCATTCCGCTTACTGCGGGCGCATCTCGAAAAGAAATACGGCAAGGAGGAGGCGCGCACGCGCATCGTCGCGATTACCGACGCCCGCAAGGGGGCGATGCGGCAGTTGGCCGACCGCGAGGGCTATACGACTTATGTCGTGCCCGACGATGTGGGCGGCCGCTTTTCGGTGCTGACGCCGGTGGGCCTGTTCCCGTTGGCCGTGGCGGGCATCGACATCCAGGCCTTGGTAAAGGGGGCGGCCGCCGAAGCCGCGGACGTGGCCGAGGCCGGCGACGACTGGCAACGCAACCGCTGCCTGCAATACGCCTGTTACCGCCAGTGGTGCTACCGGCACGGCCTGGGGGTGGAACTGCTCGTTAATTACGACCCGCGCCTGATTTATATGGCCGAATGGTGGAAACAACTCTACGGCGAGAGCGAGGGCAAGGAGAGCAAAGGCCTGTTCCCGGCCTCCGTCTCGTTTACGACCGACCTGCATTCGATGGGGCAGTATATACAGCAGGGGCCGCGCCTGCTGTGCGAAACGGTGCTCTCGTTGGCCAAAGGCCGTACGGTGGTGGAAATCCCGACCGATGCCGAAAACGGCGACGGCATGAATTTTGTGGCCGGCCGCCGCATGTCGTATGTGAACGCCAAGGCCGAAGAGGCCACGTGTACGGCGCATAGCGCGGAGGGCGGCGTGCCCGTGTTGCGCATCGTGTTGCCGACCTTGGACGAAGCCGTGTTGGGACGCCTGATTTATTTCTTTGAGACGGCCTGTGCGCTGAGCGGCTATGCGATGCACGTCAATCCGTTCGACCAGCCGGGCGTGGAGGCTTACAAGAAGCAGATGTTCAAATTGCTGGGGAAATAATTGATTCGGTGCCGAAATGCGGTTTTCGATGTCATTAGATTAAGAGCATCAGAAAGGTCTGCAAGGCATTTCATAACGCCGCAGATGGGCCTTTATGGTGCTCTTAAATCCGGATTAGACCACCGCCGTCGATTAAAGGGCCTTGCGACAATTCCACCGTCTCAAGGCCTTTTTTTTCGGCTAAGGCGCGCAGGGCCGCGGCGGTTTCGGGGCCGAGGTGCTTGAGCGCGCCGGTCCAAAAGACATGCCGCCCGTCCGTGCCGGCGCAGCCGCCGATAAAGCCGTAAGGGAATCCCGGCAACAGGACGGGCGCGGGATCGACCCACAGTCCTTCGAAGCCGGCGGCGCGCAAGGCTTTTTCTATGCCGCGGTCGGACGTGACGAAATCCGAACCTATCCAAAACAGATTGCAGCGCACGTAGCCTTGTTTGACCGTGACCCATTGGCGCGAAGCCTTGCGCGCCGCCTCGGCCAAAACCGTGTCGGTCTGTGCGCCGCCCACGCAGACGGCCTCCGAAAAGCCGAGGTTGTAGCGGGCGGAAGCAGGGTAGGCGTCGCCCACCGGCGCCAAGCCCCGCACGACGGGGCGGTCGGTAAAGCGTTGCAGACTGTCGGTCCAGCGGGCGGGCAGGTTGGGCGCCACGACGACCGCCTCCGGCAGCGGGCAGACAAAAATATCGGGGTGACCGGAAATGGCTTCATAGACCAGCCCTTCGGTCTCGAACGGCAGCACCTCGTCGTATTCGGAGAGCGCATAGAGGCGTTCCGCGCCCAAACGTCGGTCGGCTAAAAACATAATCGGCGGCGCATGAGGTTAATCCACGATTTCGTATCGGTATTCACGTCCGTTCAGCGTAGGGTCACCGTAAATCGACACCTTGCGGAAACGGCTTTCCAGATAGCGTTTGTTCTCGCCGTGGTGACCGTTGGCGGCATTGACCTGTCCGGCGGGCACCCATAATTTCAGACGTCCGGAGCGGGCGGGCGCCGGGCCGGTTGTCGAATCAGACAGCGGGTTCTCATTGGCTGCATCAACCGCCGCACGGGTACCGTCTGCTATCCCCAAAAAACTTTCTTTTCGCCAAATCTTGCCCCAGATCGCGCTGTCGGCCAAGGCGCGGAAGGCCGGGTGAAACGGGCCCGCCACAAAGCCTTCACCGCTCACCAAGTCTTCGGAGGGATGCAACCCGACGCGCAGGACGCGCACGCCGGCCGCCTCGAACATCGGCAGGATTTCGGCGCACCAAGCCACGGCTTCGTCCAAGCTCAGCGGCCGGTAGAGGCCGGCGCGGTATTGTTCGGCCAACAGCGTCCGGTCCATGACCAAAGTCGGATAGACGCGCGTTTCCGTCGCGCCCAATGCGATGAAGCGGCGGGCGGTGTCCATGCTCCGTTCCAGACTGTCGCCCGGCAGGCCGATCATCATCTGCAGGCCGAGCCGCAGGCCGGCGTCCAGAATATCGGCCGAGGCCTTTTCCACGTCCGCCCGCCGGTGCCCGCGCCGCACCGCCTGCAAGATATCGTCGTGCAGGCTTTGCGCGCCGAGTTCGATGGTCCGAACGCCATAGGATTTATACAGCGGCAGCAAGGCGGCGTCTATATCGTCCGGCCGCGTTGAAAAACGCAGCGAACGCACGGGCGAACCCTCGCGGATATAGCGGGCGGCCCGTTGCAGGTAGGTCTCTTGTAAACCGACCGGCAAAGCCGTGAACGTGCCACCGAAAAACGCGATTTCTGCGGCGCGGAGACCGTCGCCCAGCGTCGCCAGATGTTGTTCCACGATATGGT
>CAMWSI010000130.1 GCA_947176875.1 uncultured Bacteroidales bacterium | reverse complement strand
GAAACGGCCGCTTCGGCGGCTTCCGCCGCCAGTGAAAGGGCCGCACGGGAAGCGCGTATGCGTTATGAGTTCAAGGCGCAGCGTCCGACGCGCAAGACCAAAGGCCTTTTGAGCCGACGCGCGTTGTTCGTCGCCATCGGGCTTGTGGTCATCATATTGTATTTCATTTTGTAATCCGTCATCCAAATCCGCCTATCCGATTCCATGAGCCTGATACAGTTACTACCGGAACATGTGGCCAACCAGATTGCGGCGGGCGAGGTCGTGAACCGGCCGGCCTCCGCGGTCAAGGAACTCTTGGAAAACGCGGTGGACGCGGGCGCGGACGATATCCATCTGCTGGTGCGCGACGCCGGCAAGACGCTCATTCAGGTCATTGACAACGGTTGCGGCATGTCGGCCGAAGACGCGGTAAAATGCTTCCTGCGGCACGCCACTTCCAAAATCCGGCAGGCCGACGACCTATATACGCTCAAGACGATGGGCTTCCGCGGCGAGGCTTTGGCTTCGATTGCGGCCGTGGCCTGCGTCGAGCTCAAGACCAAGCGGGCGGAAGACGAGACGGGCAGTCTCGTGTGCATGGAGGGCGAGAAGCAGGCGCCGGTACAGGCCTGCGCCTGTCCGAACGGTACGCAAATCAGTGTCAAGAACATTTATTTCAATACGCCGGCGCGGCGGCAGTTCCTCAAGACCGACGAGGTGGAATACCGCTATATCGAGGAAGAGTTCGTGCGCGTGGCCATGGCGCATCCCGAAATCAAATGGCGGTTCACGCGCGACGAAAAGCAGGTGTACCATCTGGAGCCGGGCACGTTCCGGCAGCGCATCGTGCAGTTGATGGGGCGGGCGTTCGAGCAGCGGCTCGTGCGCGTGCACGAATCGGCGGGCGATGTCGATATAGACGGATTCATCTGTACGCCCGAATATACGACACGCAACCGCAGCAAGCAGTATGTTTTTGTCAATACGCGCTATGTCAAGCATATCGGCCTGAGCCACGCGATAGAGACGGCCTACCGCCAGTTGGTGCCGGAAAAGAATTATCCGGCCTATTTCCTGAGGCTTGCGGTCAAGCCGGAAACCATAGACGTCAATATACATCCGACCAAGACCGAGATACGTTTCGACGATGAGAAACTGATTTACGGCGTATTGCTTTCGGTGGTAAAGCACGCGATAGGCGTGACCCAACTCGCGCCGGCGCTGGATTTCGACAATGTGAACGACGTCGTGGTGCCGACGCGCAAGCCGTTGGGCTTCCCGGAGCCGCCGCGCCTGAACCTCGACCCGAATTACGACCCGTTCGCGGTGGAATACCGTCAGGGCGGAAAGAAAGCTTCATACGCTTCGGATGTCGTGCGTCGCGGGGATTCGTTGCAGGCCCAGTTGCAATTCTATAAAGACACGTTCTCGGCCGGTTCCGCCTCCGCGGGCGATTCCGTCGCTTCGGTTTCGCCCGATTCGGCCGATGCGGAGCTGCCGGTTCAGGGACGTCCGACGCGCTCCGAAATGGCAATCGGCACCAGTCGTATGTCCAAAATCAACGCCGAACCCGGTGGGGCGGTGCGGCTGTCGGCGGAAACTTTGGCGGCCGAAAGCGATTTGGGCAATAAATTCATGCAGTTCGCGCTGGCCTACATCGTTTCGACCGTAAAATCGGGTTTGCTGTTCGTCGATCAGCAGGCGGCCTCCGAACGCATTATATACGAACGCTACATGAAAAGCCGCCGGCAGAATGAAACGCAGGTCGGCCAGCGTATCTTGTTTCCGCAGACCATTCAGCTGGCGCCAGCTCAGAGCGAGGTACTCAAAGAAATCCGCGAGAAACTGGCGCTTTGGGGCTGGGAGATAGAATGGGTGGGCGGCGGCTCGTTCATCGTCAATGCGGTGCCGGCTCAAACACGGGAAGAAGAAATCGCTTCGCTCATCGAAAATACGGTGGACGACTATATCGGCAAGATGATGAACGTGAGGGGACGGCAGGAAGACAATGTGGCGGCGGCCCTGGCGCGTCAGACGTCCGTCCGGCACGGTCAGGTGTTGAGCCGGGAGGAAATGATGAGCCTGATCAACGGCCTGTTCGCCTCGTCTTGTCCGCATTGGTCGCCGAGCGGCCGCAGAACGTATTGGATTATGCCGGAGTCGGATATAAGACAGGCTTTTACAAGCAATAAATAGCAAGATGGAAACCTATAACGACAATTACCGGGTGCGGGGCTTTCAGTTTCTGCCGCCCGTTATCAAGAATCTGCTGATAATAAACGTGCTGTTCTATATGGCCGACATTACGTTGGGTTTGCGCGGCATAGATTTGGGCCGGTATTTGGGTTTGCATTATATATCGGCCGCCGATTTCCATTGGTGGCAGTACGTGACGTATATGTTCATGCACGGCAGTTTTTCTCATTTGTTTTTCAATATGTTCGCGCTGTGGATGTTCGGCTATGCGTTGGAAAACCTTTGGGGCGGCCGGCGGTTTCTGCTTTATTATATGGTGACGGGCGTAGGGGCCGGGCTGATGCAGACGCTGGTCGTGGGACTGAATGTCTATTTCAATTATGTACCGGCTTATCCAGCGGCCGCCGTGACGCAATATGTCAATCAGATAGTGACGATAGGGGCGTCCGGTGCCGTGTTCGGCATATTGCTGGCTTTCGGTATGTGTTTCCCCAATTTGCCGATATACCTTTATTTCCTGTTTCCGATACGGGCCAAATGGTTTGTCATCATTTACGGTTTGTTGGAACTGTTCGCCGGCATAGGCGGCACGGCCGACGGCGTGGCGCATTTCGCGCATCTGGGCGGCATGTTGTTCGGCATCGGCCTGATTTTATATTGGCGGAAACACGGGAGCCGCATACATAAATAGAAAAACGTAAGGAATAAGATACTAAAAATGGATACGGGTGACCCGACGGGGAACACTCGGAATACGAGGTAAAACGAACGGAAAGATAAATAAAACCTTAATGATATGTTGAGCAACAATTTCGCCTGTCGTCATAACGGGCCTGATGCCGCGGAAACGGCAAAAATGCTGAAAACCATAGGCGTGTCGTCTATGGACGAACTGATTGAAAAGACGGTTCCGGCCGCCATCCGGCTCAAACGGCCGCTGAATCTGCCGGCGGGCATGAACGAGTACGAATATCTGAACCATTTGCGCAGCCTGGGGCAGAAAAACAAGAACTATAAGACCTATATCGGCCAGGGCTATTACAATACGATTACGCCGGCCGTCATCCAACGCAATATTTTGGAGAATCCGGGTTGGTACACGTCCTATACGCCGTATCAGGCCGAGATCTCGCAGGGGCGTCTGGAGGCCTTGATGGTGTTCCAGACCATGATTGTGGATTTGACGGGGATGCCGCTGACCAACGCTTCGCTGTTGGACGAGGCCACGGCCGCGGCCGAAGCCATGATGATGTTTTTCAACGCGCGCAGCCGCGAACAGCAGAAAGCCGACGCGCGGACGTTCTTCGTTTCCGAACGGCTCTACCCGCAGACGATAGACGTCATCAAGACGCGGGCCGAATGGTTGGGCATCAAGCTCATAATCGGTAAGGAAGAGGAGTTGGCGTTTACGCCCGATATCTACGGGGCCATCGTTCAGCACATCGACCGTCGCGGCGAAGCGCGCGACTATGCCGATTTTATTGCCAAGGCGCACGAAAACAACTGCCTCGTGGCCGTGGCCTCCGATCTGCTCGCGCTTACGCTCTTGAAGGAGCCGGGCGTATGGGGCGCCGACTGCGTGTTGGGCAGCAACCAGCGTTTCGGCTTGCCGATGGGCTTCGGCGGCCCGTCGGCCGGTTTCTTCGCGTGCAAGGAAGATTTCAAACGTCAGATTCCGGGCCGTATCATCGGTCTGACCGTCGATGCGCAGGGAAACAAGGCTTACCGTCTGGCGTTGCAGACGCGCGAACAGCATATCAAGCGCGATAAGGCGACCTCGAATATCTGTACGGCCCAGGCCTTGATGGCCACGATGACGGCCATGTATGCGGTATGGCACGGCCCCTGCGGCCTGAAAGCCATAGCCGAAGATATACACCATCTGGCGGCTTCGTTGGCCGTAGGGGC
>CAMWSI010000129.1 GCA_947176875.1 uncultured Bacteroidales bacterium | reverse complement strand
CCACAGCGGGAACAGATTTTCGATTTGGGAAATATCCGGTTCGACTACACGAAACAGATGCTTTTCAACGATGAGAACCAAATAAGCCTGACCTCCAAGGAATCCGAACTTCTGCTCGCGCTCTGCCTGCGTGAGGGACAAGTCGTGGAACGCGGGGAAGCCCTCGTCAAAATATGGCATAGCGACAACTACTTCAACGCCCGCAGCATGGATGTCTATATCGCCAAACTGCGGCGGTTGCTGAAAGAATATTCCGATTCCGAAATCCTGAACGTACACGGCGTCGGCTTCAAATTACTGATTCACCGTGAGCCCAATGCCTGACCGCCTGTCCCGACCGATGTCCGTATGCCGTAAAACGCATTCCGGTGTTCTTTCCGCGGCCGGCCGTGCCACCGGCCGACACGGCCTTCGGGTGATTTTCGGTCTGTTTTTCCTTCTCGAATGTTTCGCCGTATCCTGCCGCAAAGACCCCGAAAACTTCGAAACGCGACGTAACCCGCTCTCGTTCTCAACAGACACGGTATGCTTCGACACGGTATTTTCCACCCTCAATGTCCCCGTCCAACGGTTCACGATTCATAATCCCGGAAAAAAACCGGTCAAAATATCCCGTATCCATATCCGGCCGGGCGAAAGCGGCTACGGATCCGAATCGTTCCGCTTTACCGTAAACGGCGACACATCGGCCGTCATCCGCGACCTTGTGGTCCATGCCGGGGACAGCCTGTTCGTCTTTGTCCGGAGCGGAATCCACCTTTCGGGACAGAACCTCCCTTTCATCGTAGATGCCTATTTCCAATGCGACATCGCCGAAAGCCAATCCTCGCAATCGGTCTATCTCTACGCCTACGGACAGGATGCCCACTATTGGCATCCCGACCGCATCTACGCGCGGCCGTATCCGAACGCCGAACAACCGAATGTCGTCGATACGCAGTACATTCCCTATTTCGTCTGGGCACAGGAATCCCATCCTTTTACGGAAAACGACAAGCCTTACGCCATTTTCGGCTATCTGACGGTGCCGGCCGGACAAACGCTGGAGATTCCGCCCGGCACGCGTCTGCATTTCGGCCCGGACGCCGGCATTTGGGTTCAGCAGGGCGGCCGGCTGCAAATCAACGGCAGCATCGACCGGCCCGTACGGCTCGGCGGCCTGCGTCTGGACACGACCTATTACGATCAGGCCGGTCAATGGGGACACATATGGCTCGATGCCGAAAGCGGCGACCACCTGATCCGGTATGCCGTCATTGAAAACGGTTCGAGCGGTGTCTGGCTCGACTCCGCCGCCGTCGTGTCGGGGCTCACCCCTTCCCTCACGATAGAGAATACGATTATCCGGTATATGACCAATTACGGCATCATCGCTTACCGGAACAGCATGGCGGGCGTAAACCTCGTTGTCAGCCACTGCGGTAAGACCGTTTCCCTGCGACGGGGCGGCCACTACGAATTCGTACATTGTACGTTCGCCAACTATGCGTATAACGGTTATAGTCTGGAAATGTATGACGAAAAAACATCGGGTGCCACACAAGCTTTCGAGAGCCGTTTTACCAACAGCATTTTTTACGGAAGTTCCTACGACCAACTGAACCTTGATGTTTCTGAAGACCATTCCACGCCTTATCGGTTCGACCATTGTCTGATACGCCAACGGCACGTGACGAATTTCGGCGACATCGACAAATTCTCGGCTTGCTCGCTCAATCAAGATCCGAAATTTCACAACACCTTGAACAACAAGGCGGATTTCCGTATCGCCGACACGACTTCGGCCGCTTTCAGAAAAGGTTCGCCCACAGCGGTTTCGGGTCAGGCGATAACGGATATAACCGGTTACACGCGGCCGTTATACCCGCAATTCCCTACCATCGGCGCTTACGAATACCAGCCTATTGACTGATGCGGCGGTTCTCCACAACCAATTGGACGGTATGGCGGGTTCTCTGCTCCAACAATACCGTGCGGCCGTTCACGACCTGCCCGATGACTTCCGGCGTATAATGCCGTATCGTCACCAAATCCACTCCTTCATTATACACGCAGTCGAAATCCGACGACAGAGCCGACAATAAATCCGGGAAACTCCCTTTTGTTGCATCCAGACACAATGAGAAACTCAGGGCCGAATTCTGCATCATATTGACTTTCAGTCCATGCCGGGCCAACAATTCGAATATGTGCGCCAATCCGATTTCCTCTATGAACGAGAAGTCTTTGGGGTAAACCGACAGCAAAATCTGATTCGGCTTAAAGATATAAGACGGCACCGCCGCATACGCCACATTGTCCAAACCGACCCAGGTTCCGGGTTCGTCCGGTTGGACAAACGAACGGACATACAACGGAATATGCTTATTCTGCAACGGCTTTATCGTCTTGGGGTGTATGACGCTGGCTCCGAAATAAGCCAACTCCGTGGCATCGTTGTAAGAGATATGCGCCAATTTACAGGTATTGGCGAAATACTTGGGATCGGCATTCAATACTCCCGGCACGTCCTTCCATATCGTGACCTGACATGCGTCGATGCTGTGCGCCAGAATGGCCGCGGAATAATCGGAGCCTTCCCTTCCCAAAGTCGTCGTACGTCCTTGACCGTCGCCGCCGATGAAGCCTTGAGTCACGACCCATGTACCCCGTTCCAACAACGGCAGTACACTTGCCCGTATCTGCCGGATCGTCGGCTCCCACAATACGCCGGCATCCCGATAACGGCTGTCCGTCCGGATCAAATCCGCCGCATCCAAAGCCTCGACCGGCAAACCTTTTTCCTGCAGATAATTAACGATCAACAAGGTGGACAACCTTTCGCCATAAGAAACAATGCTGTCGTATGCCTGATCGTAAGGTAGCACCGCCGCTTCCAACAGACGCTGGTAGAGTTGTTCAAATTTCTCTTTCAGCAAGCGTTGCACCAAGACGTAACGTTGCGTTTCAGGCTCGAACAATGCTTGGAATATACCGATATGGTCGGCCATCAACGCCTTGAACAACTCCGCCCGATTCGCCTCCTGACGGAAAAACGCATTCAACAAAGTCTCCAACGCATTCGTCGTCTTGCCCATGGCCGAAAACACCAATACTTTCGGTCCATGCTCCTTCGCCAGAATCTGAGCGACATGCTTGACGGCTTCCGCCCCCTTGACCGAAGCGCCGCCGAATTTATAAACTTCCATTTCCGTATTAAAATCCGTTAAACGTAAAATATAAGGTGGGCAGGAGCAACAAAAATCCTAACCCTATGCAAAACAAAATGAATTTATATACCCATTTCAACCAAACGGCGTAAGGAATGCGGGCGGCTCCCAACACGCCCATCAGTATGCCGGAAGTAGGCGTAATCATATTCGTGAAACCGTCGCCGAACTGGAACGCCAGCACCGTGGTCTGCCGCGAAATATGCAAGAGATCGGACAGCGGGGCCATAATCGGCATCGTCAGGGCGGCCTTGGCCGAACCGGACGGCATGACCACATTCAACAAGGTCTGGAACAAATACATGCCGCCCAATGAGGCGACCTCCCCGACTTCGGACATCGCATAGGAAACGCCATAGAGCAAGGTATCGATGATTTTCCCTTCCTGTAAAATGAAGATAATGCCGCTGGCCATGCCTATAATCATGGCCGGTCCCAGCATATCCTTGACGCCTTCCATAAAACGCCGCATAAGCGGATTCACACCAAGCCCCGAAGCCAGTCCCGAAGCCAACCCCATTGCAAAGAACAGTCCGGCTATCTCGGTCATATCCCAAGCGTAACACAAAACGCCGACCACCAGATAAAGAATAGTGAAAAGCAATAAAACCAAGGCAAATGCCGCGGAGGAACGACGGGCGGCATATCCGCCGGCAACGACGAACAAGGTCGCCAGACACGGCAAGACAGCCAGACTGAATGTCCGACCGAACAAATCGAATGCCGCCATCGGATAGAGACAAGCCAAGACAACCTGCCCCGCCGCCAAGACGACAAAAACGGCATAACGCGCCCGTTTGGCCTTTTCGGCATCCGACACGGCGGCCTCAACGCATGCCGGACATTCAACCGTCCCTGATGCCGCATCGCTCCCGCCCGACGCCCCTATATC
>CAMWSI010000128.1 GCA_947176875.1 uncultured Bacteroidales bacterium | reverse complement strand
CTCCCCTCCTGCGGAAAACGGGTGCAAAGTTACGGCAAAAATAATTAATATACAAGCCGTCAAGCACTTGTATGTTTCCAAATTACATTGTTACTTTGTATCGTTCTTTGTTTGCGTGCAATTTCCCCTACCTCGCACGCAAACCCTTAAAAATGCCGAACCGATGAACAGACATCTCGCACATATCGGCAAAAACAACTTGGCCACAGCCTCCTGCGGGAGGCCATGAAAGGGTTTGTTCCTCCAAAGACACCGGCCACCTCCCGAACCGTCCCCGCAGGGTCTCTTCAAAAGGCAAATCGCCGCCACCGCCGGATTGTTGAATCAAGCAAACTTTAACCCAAACAAAAATCGCACAAGCCGTACGCTTCCGGATTAAGTTCAAAGCGTACG
Organism: uncultured Bacteroidales bacterium; assembly: GCA_947176875.1. Taxonomy (GTDB): domain Bacteria; phylum Bacteroidota; class Bacteroidia; order Bacteroidales; family P3; genus CAMXAS01. The sequence goes on along the minus strand of CAMWSI010000128.1, from coordinate 3,745 downwards.
ATGCCTGCGATGGCCATTAACTAAAACTCATCTTATCGTTTAAGTTCAAAATCTTTATCGTCATGAAAAAATTTATCGTAACGCTCGGTCTCGTACTGAGTCTTAGCGGTGTATCCGCCTTGCAAGCCCAGATGCGTCTGTATAACGCCAACTTGGTTAAATTCGGCAATGTCAATACGGCTCCGACCCTCTCGTCCGGCCTTGAGATAAATATGCCGAACTTTTTATTCAAGGGGAATTCGGTGAAATTTACCATTTACGGCCATACGATTCAATTCACCGGATATAGCGTAGCGGCGAATTCAGCCGCCAATAATACCAAAATAGTAGGGGATGGCATTGTGTATCCCCCTGTAACCCAGGCTGCCGCCATTGCCATGACCGTTCCCAAAAACAATTTGCAGATAGGCAGTAAAGATCAACCGCTCCATAGTCTTTATTCCACAACGCTTTATTCTTCCAGCGGTGGCGTTTCGACTTTCTCAGACCGCCGCTATAAAACCAATATCCAAGACCTGAGTCCGGCTTTGGACAAAGTCATGCGCCTGCGTCCCGTCAAATTCGATTACTTGGACGAGAAGGACAATCCGAACTCTTTGGATTCCAACCGCATGAACCGTGTCGGCCTTATCGCGCAGGAATTGGCGGAGGTGGTGCCCGAGGCCGTGCAATGGCTGTGGCCGGACGACATCTATACGGTCGATTATACGACCTTGATACCCTTTCTGATTAAAAGCATGCAGGAGCAGCAGGCACAGATAGAAGCCCTTCGGTCGGAATTACAGACCTTGAAAACGACCCGATAGTGCTGTCGAAACGTATGGTAGAATTAAAAGCGCAACATTATGAAACGATATAAAATACAGATGGGCTTAGTGCTGTCGGCTTTGTTTCAGGTTGCCGCGGTGCAGGCACAGCAGGTTTCGTCCACGGTGGCGCGGAATGTCGCGCTCAACTTCATGAACAGCATGTACACCGACAAGACCAGGACGATACAGGCAATTTACCGCGAGGGCGCGAATCCGATGCAGGCGGTCGCGTCCGATGCGGCCACGATCAACATCGTCACGTTCAATCAAGGCGGATGGATTATCCTCTCCAACGACGAGAGCGCGCCGCCAGTATTGGCATTTTGCGAAACAGGCACGTTCAGCGCCGACACCAACGACATGCCGGGCGGGTTGATAGAACTGATGCAGGACTATAGGGACATTGTCGGAGAAATCCGCAGGGATTATTCCGCCAAAGGCACTACGTCCGACTATTCCGATAACCAAAGTGCTTGGGGAAAACTGAAAAACAGCCAGGCCAAAGGCAAGCCAACGACCATTTACGTGGATAATCTGTTGAATGACCCAGCAAGGGACGGAGCAATAAAATGGGGACAGCATAGTGCTGGGTGTAATGGAATTGAACGCGCGTACAATAAATTTATGCCAGAACCGACATTATCATGGTGGATGGATGAATGCTATCAGGGGAAAAGTCATGCCGGTTGCGGGACGGTGGCAATGGCGCAGATCATGTGGTATTGGAAATTCCCGCCCCAATACGAATGGGATGATATGCCGAATCAAATTTCATGTGATTCCCATGTTTATCAAGCAGATCTCATCGCTCACTTATATAGAGATTGTGGCGAGGCCAATGATATGCATTATCTGTCATGCAGAGGCTCATTTACGACAACTAATAAATTGGAAACCGGTATGAAAAAGTTCCGTTATCCGAATGCCAATAAACGGCGGCGCGGCGACCATGACGACGGGCAGTGGTGGCCGAATTTAATTCGGGCGAATTTGGACGCGGGACGCCCGATGATTTATAGGGGTGACAAATGTGACTTCTGTGGAGAAAAACATTTTTGGAACATAACAGGATACGGTTCGGAAGACCTTTTTTATTGTAATTGGGGATGGCGAGGCTCTTACAATGGTTGGTATAGATTAGACACCTTTTTACCAGATAGTGTTGGGAATTACCGCAAAAACAACATGATTATCAGGGATATTTATCCAGATTGGAACGTGCAGGACGATGGAACGTACGAAAACATTACCAAAGGTCAGGATGAGGAGTTACGCGCCTTTAACCGCAATATCACACTCAAGAACGTCACCTTGACCGACAACGCCCGGGCTAAACTTTGTTTTACGCAAACCCTGACGATAGAGGGCGAACTGACGATAGGCCCGGGTACTTCTTTCATCCTGCAGTCGTGCGCCGAAGAAGCGGTAGCCGCACAGGCCATGCAGACGGACGCTTATCACGGCGAAAATCCGGATAATTTGGAATACGGACAAGAAGAGACGGATATGGCCGAAGCTTCGGTTTGGGAGACACTGCCTCCTGAAATCGAGTCGGAAACAGACCCAACCATTCTGAACAACGTATGGAGTTTGTATCCGAATCCCAACCAAGGCAGTTTCGAAGTCCGGATAGCGGCGCCCCATGTTGTCCGTCACCCCAAGACGCTGTCAGTCTATAGTCCGGACGGTCATTTAGTCTATGAGACGGATTTCGAAGGCGACCGATGCAGTGTACACGGCATCAACACTAAAGGTTTGCATTTGGCCTTGCTGAAAACCCCGGAACAGACGTATGTATTAAAAGTGCTGATCAGATAATTGTAAACACACAAAGATATGAAACGACATACAATGAACAAGTTTCTTTTCTGTTTGAGTGTTTGGATGCTGTTGTCGGGCGGTATGCTCTCCGCCCGGCAACCGGATCCGGCGGCAGAAAGGGACGCGGCAGACACAACGGTCTATACACCGCGCAAGGGCTGGCCCAAGGCCGACAAGCGATTTTACTTCGATCTGTGCGGCGGCTACGGTTTCAAAATGGGCAGTGGATATACGGGTACGCTCTTATTTAATGAAATAGGTGACCATACGGATTACAAAGCAATAAAACAAACATTGGGTGCCGGCTGGCAGGGCGGCCTGAATTTCGGCTATCATTTCAACCGCTATATGGCCATAGAGGTCGGCATAGGCTATATCAAGAGCGGTTTTTCGGCAAGCCAATTGTTGCCTTGTGATACTTCCGGCCTATTATTTCTGAGAGAGGTACGCGAAATCATATGGCGTGAGCCAAGTGAGCCGTGTTCTGTTATTGCTTTTTCGGACGATTTCAGCGGTCATATCGGCAATCTAAGTGTCTCTTTGCGCGTATCGCCGGGCTTTAGACGTTGGGATCCTTATCTGAAATTGGGGGTCAATCTGATGGTCGATGTCATAAGCCATAAATCCAATGTGGAATTGGGGCATTTATATGCCCTGCAATACAATGAATATCATAATCGCGTTGTGGTGGAAGATGAAACATGGGGAGGGTTTGGACGTTCACGGTCAGAGAAACTCGTAACGGCCTCCATTGGCTTTACGGCGGCTTTCGGCATCAACTGCCGCTTCACGCCCACGGTCTCAATGTTCGCCGAATGGCAGTTCACGTTGATGTCGTCTGAATCGCGTCGCGACCACTGGATGTGGGACGGCAATGACTATGGCAATGAAGCCTACCGTCATGTATTGGACAATGCCGTCGGAAAATCTGACGTCCGCAGCGACTTCGTCCTGCCGTTCAGCAACACCGGCCTCAACATCGGTTTCAAATTCGCGTTTTGAGATAAGTCTGAAACCGGTTCCGTTGTCGAACTATCGGCCAATGAGTTCGATTTCAAACCCGGTTTTATGCGACTAAATAAAATGCCTAATAGCGACTAATACAGAAACTCACA
>CAMWSI010000127.1 GCA_947176875.1 uncultured Bacteroidales bacterium | reverse complement strand
GGGCTTGCCATTACCTTTGCAAAAAACGAAAAATAATATGAACCTTAAAAATCTATTTCTTACAGCCATGTTCTCCATATCATGCGCAGGGGCTTATGCACAGGATGCAAATGCCTTTCGCCAACCCTATCCACAGGGCGATAAAATATCCCCGAATCCCAATTTTACGGGCGAAGTGTGGCTCGCGCCGTTGAGCGAACACAGGGAACTGAATGTTCCGATGTTCAACGTTACCTTCGAGCCAGGTTGCCGAAACAGTTGGCATTCACACAAGGGCGGACAGATTCTGATTGCTACGGCAGGTATCGGTTATTATCAGGAAAAGGGGCAGCCTGCCCGCCGGTTGTTTCCGGGCGATATCGTCGAAATCGCTCCCGATGTGGAACATTGGCATGGTGCTGCGCCCGATAGTTGGTTTGCCCACGTGGCTATCGAGTGCAATCCGCAGACGAATGCGGCCCTCTGGCTCGACCCCGTAAGCGACGAACAGTACCGCAAAGCGACGACCGAAAGCCGCCATGCCGAATCGAATGAAGTATTGACCGCCCGCGAGCAGGCCATTGTCGCGGTGGCATCCTATACGGGCAAAGGCGATCTGGAACATCTGAAACCGGCACTCGCGGAGGCTTTGGAGGCCGGCATGACCGTCAATGAAGTGAATGAAGTGTTGATTCACGCCTATGCCTACTGCGGATTTCCGCGTAGCCTGCGGGCTATCCAGACGTTCATGCAGGTAGCGGACGAACGCAAAGCGAAAGGCATCGACGATCCCGTCGGTCGGGAAGCGACGGTAAGAGAAGACAACCGCAGCCGTTACGAACGCGGACGCGACGTACTCGCCGAAATATCGGGCATATCGGCCGATGCCCCGAAAGCGGGATATGCCGTATCCGCCCCGACTGTCGAACGGTTTTTGAAAGAACATTTGTTTGCCGATCTTTTCGAGCGCGACCTGCTGACTTACAGGGAGCGGGAATTCGCTACGGTGTCCGTTCTCGCGGGTGTGGGCGGTGTGGAACCGATGGCATACGGTCATATGTCGATCTGCCGGCATTTGGGCATTACGGCCGGACAACTCTCGGCATTGCTCGACATCGTGGAGACGAACCTCGGCAAAACGTATTCGGAACCGCTTCGCAGAGTATTGAATGATTTCGATAAGCCGAGGGCAGAGCCGAATGTAATTCGAGCTATGCCGAGGCGAGAAATGGAGGACTGAAATCTCTCCGTAATCTTACTTTCTCCAAAATTCTTCGTATCTTCGCAGGTTAGATTATACGAAAACATGACTTCACAGGAAATCAGAGCGGCATTTCTGGCGTTTTTCACGCAGAAAGGCCACCATATAGTGCCGTCGGCGCCGATGGTCATCAAAAACGACCCCACGTTGATGTTTACGAACGCGGGCATGAACCAGTTCAAGGATATTTTCCTCGGCAATATGCCGCGGCAGTGGCCGCGCGTGGCCGACAGCCAGAAGTGCCTGCGTGTTTCGGGCAAGCACAACGACTTGGAGGAAGTGGGGCACGACACCTATCACCACACGATGTTCGAGATGCTGGGCAACTGGTCGTTCGGTGACTATTTCAAGAAAGAAGCCATCGCGTTCGCCTGGGAATTCCTGACCGAAACGGTCGGCATCGACAAGGATTGCCTCTATGTGACGGTTTTCGGCGGCGACGAACACGACGGCACGGCCAAAGACATGGAAGCCTATAACTATTGGTTGGAGCATGTGTCGGAAGACCGCATCCTGTTCGGCAACAAAAAGGATAATTTCTGGGAAATGGGCGAGACGGGCCCCTGCGGTCCCTGCTCGGAAATCCATGTCGATATCCGCACGCCCGAAGAGAAAGCGGCCGTATCGGGACGGGATCTCGTCAATCACGACCATCCGCAGGTCATCGAGATTTGGAACCTCGTATTCATGCAGTTCAACCGCAAGGCCGACGGCCATCTGGAAGAACTGCCGAATAAACACGTCGATACGGGCATGGGCTTCGAGCGGCTCTGCATGGTGTTGCAGGGCAAACAATCCAACTACGATACCGATGTATTCCAACCGCTGATTCAGTCCATCGCGAAAATGGCGGGCAAGACCTATGGTCAGGATAAGGAGGCCGACATCGCGATGCGCGTCGTCGCCGACCATATCCGCGCCGTCTCGTTTGCGATAGCCGACGGGCAGTTGCCGTCCAATAACAAGGCCGGCTATGTCATCCGCCGCATTCTGCGCCGTGCCGTGCGTTACGGTTATACGTTCCTCGGTTTCAAAGAGGCTTTTATGTATCGGCTCGTGCCGGGGCTCAGCGAACAGATGGGGGAGGCGTTCCCCGAATTGTGCCGGCAGCGGACGCTTATCGAAAAAGTGGTGGAGGAAGAGGAAAACGCGTTCCTCAAGACGCTGGAAACCGGTATTAAACTGCTGACGCAGGTCATGGAAAAGGCCCGCGCGCAAAAGCAGGCTGAAATCAGCGGCGAAGACGCCTTTACGCTGTACGATACCTACGGTTTCCCGATAGACTTGACCGAGTTGATTCTCAAGGAACAGGGTCTGGGCGTCGATTTGCCCGGCTTTGAAAAATGCCTGCAACAACAGAAAGACCGTTCGCGCAATGCGGCCGAGGTCACTTCCGACGACTGGGTGGAGATACATGCGGGCGGCGAATGCCGTTTTGTCGGTTACGACGATTTGGAGGTGGAGAGCCGGCTGTTGCGTTACCGGCGCGTCAATAAGAAAGGCAAAGAACAGTTCCAGCTCGTGTTCGAGCAGACGCCGTTCTATGCCGAGTCGGGCGGTCAGGCCGGCGATAAAGGTTATGTCGCGGCCTTGTCGCCGGACGGTTCGGAAACAGAGCGTATAGAAGTGCGCGACACGCGTAAGGAAAATAAATTGATTATCCATTGGACCGACCGGTTGCCGGCCGATCCGTCGGCGCGTTTCCGTTTGGTCGTGGAAGGAGGCTTGCGGCAGCAGGCGGCTTGTCATCATACGGCCACGCACCTCATGCACCATGCTTTGCGCGAGGTGCTGGGCACGCATGTGGAGCAGAAAGGTTCGCAGGTCAACGAAATCTCGTTGCGTTTCGACTTCTCGCATTTCCAGAAGATGACGGCCGAAGAAATCCGCGAAGTGGAAAACCGGGTGAACCGGATGATACGTCAGAACCTGCCGTTGGAGGAACACCGCGAGATGGCCATAGACGCGGCGCGTGAAATGGGTGCGATGGCGTTGTTCAGCGAGAAATACGGCGACAAGGTACGCGTCATCAAATACGGGCCGTCGGTGGAACTCTGCGGCGGCACGCATGTCAAGGCCACGGGCGAAATCGGCATCTTCAAGATCATCAGCGAGGGTGCGGTGGCGGCCGGCGTGCGGCGCATCGAGGCGGTGGCGGCCGGCGCGGCGCAGCGCTATCTGTTCAATATCGTCGATACGTTGCAGGAAATCAAAGATGCGCTTAAAACCGGCCCGGACGTCATCGTGGGGGTCAAAAAGATGTTGGACGGCAATACCAAACTGAAGAAAGAGATTGAGATGCACATCAACGACCGCGTGCATCATCTGGCCGAATACTGGCTTGAACGTCAGGAACGGCTCGGCGGTATGCCGCTGATCTGGATCGAACGCGACTATCCGGCTGAAATCAGCCGCAACCTCTGTACGGCTTTGCGCAAATCCTTGCCGGATGGCGCCTGCCTCATCACGGGATTGTCGGACGGCAAGCCCGGCATCTACCTCATGCTCGGCGACGATCTCGTCAAGCAGGGCTATCATGCCGGCAAACTCATCAAGGAGGCCGCGGCTTCGATAGGCGGCAGCGGCGGCGGTCAGCCGTTCTTCGCCTCGGCCGTGGGCAACCGGGCGGAAGGGCTTAAGGAAGCGGCCGAAATATTGTTGAACAAATTGCAGGAGGCGCCGAACGCTTGAAAAGCCTGAAGGCTTGAAGCGGGCAATGCGCGGCATACAATCCGATAACCGATGCGCGGCAAAAGAAAAGAGCGGCTTTATATCGATGCGTCTTCATTGACGGTAACCCAACACAAACCGAGTTGGACCGACCGTCTTGTGAAGATGTCGGGCTATGTCCTGACGGCCGCGCTGTTTTTCGGCTTGGCGTTGCGGGTGTCGTATTATTTTCTGGAAGGTCCCAAGG
>CAMWSI010000126.1 GCA_947176875.1 uncultured Bacteroidales bacterium | reverse complement strand
CGGATATATCGAAGGTATCCCCGACCTGCCGTCCATGGGTATGGATATTGACCCTTGGCGTTTCGCCGGCATCCTGCAGGTGGAACAACCGATTTGGGACGGCGGCCGCATCGAAAACCAGAAAAAAATCGTACGGGCAGAAGCCGAAGTCAATAAAAGCGCGGTCGAAATCAAGATTGCCGAACTGAAAGAAAAAGTCAGCGAGATTTATTTCGGCATCCTGTTGGCGCAGACGCAACGCGAACAGTTGCTGTTGCAAGTTGAAACGCTGGAACAGTCGCTCAAAACGCTGCAATCGGCCGCCAAAGCCGGCAGCGCGTTTACCTCCGATGCCGACGCCGTAGAGGTCAAACTCCTGCAAACCGAACAGCAGGGCGTGCAACTGCGCAGTTCGGAACGCGCCTACCGCCGCATGCTCTCGATATTCATCGGACGGACCGTGAGCGAGACCACCGTATTGGAAGTACCCGTCATCGTACCGCACAACGGCCGCGAATTCGACAACCGGCCGGAAATGGCCTTGTTCGAACGCCGCAAACAGTTGTTGGACGCCTATAATCCCGGCGCGGGCGAAGTGTTGCCGCGCGTAAGCTTACAGGGCATGGGGCTTTTGACCGTACCTAAATTGGAAATACCGAACGGCAACGATTGGAATCACCTGCTTATGGGCGGCATCAACGTAAGTTGGCCTATCGGCGGACGCACCTATACGATGGGGGTGGATAAGAAAAGGCTTAAAGTGGAGAAAGAACAGGTCGATCGCGAAAAGGAGAGTTTCGAGATGGGGCAACGCATCAACCTGACGCGCCATGCCGAAATGCTGGCGCAATGGGATGACCTGATTGCCTACGACGACCGCATCATCGACCTCCTCGCGCGCCGCACGCGCACGTTGGAATCACGCTATAAGAACGGCGTCGCCCCGATTTCCGACTGGTTACAGGCCGTAAGCGAGGAAAACGGCGCCCGTCAGAGCAAGGCCATGCACGAAATCCAGAAGATGATGACGAGTTACCGATATAACCGTGAATTGGGCTATTAGCCGATATATCAGAAAGGACCGAATTATGAGAATCAACATACGCGAAACCGGCCGGCACCTATACGCTCTGTCGTGCTTAGGCGGCTTATTGTTTATGACAGCCTGCAAGCAAGGCGAATTCGATTACGACGCCACGGGCGTTCTGGAAGCCGACGAAATCGTTATCTCGGCTCAGGCCAACGGCGAAATCATGGCCTTCGACCTAGAGGAAGGCGATGCCGTGGAAGCGAACGTGACGGTCGGCTACATCGACACGATACAACTCTATCTGGAGAAGTGCCTGCTGTTGCAGGGGCAGAAAGCCACGAACAGCCAGAGACACGACATCAACAAACAGGCGGCGGCCACCCGGGCCGCGCTGGAACACGCCCGCGCCGAAGCCAAGCGCCTCGCACGCCTGCAAAAAGAGGATGCCGCGACCCAACAGCAAATCGATGACATACGTTCGCAAATCAAACAGCTCAAAGCCCAATTGGACGCGCAGGTGGCGGCCATGGAACGCAATATCACGGGCATAGACGCCCAAAGTTCGGCCCAGGACATTCAGATTGCCAAAATCGAAGACTTCATTCATAAAAGTTTAATCCGAAGCCCTATCGACGGTATCGTCCTGCAAAAATACGCCGAAGCCGGCGAACTCACGGCCCAGGGTCGGCCGCTCATGAAAGTAGCCAAACTCGAAACGATGACGCTCAAAGCCTACGTTTCCGCCGATCAAATGTCGCGCATCAAAATCGGCGGAGCCGCCACCGTCTATGCTTACAGCAACGAAGAATACCGGGCTTACGAGGGCAAGGTGACGGCCGTGGCCGACCGCGCCGAATTTACACCGAAGACCATTCAGACACAAGACGAAAGAACCAATCTGGTGTATGCCGTCAAAATCCGCGTACCCAATACCGACGGCCTGCTTAAAGCGGGCATGTATGCCGACGTAGCCTTTGCCGACGATGCCGACTAGTATTGCCATAGAGCAAATCAGCAAGCATTTCGCGGTGGGCAAAACCGGCCGCGTACAAGCCTTGCATCCGTTTTCGCTCGATATCGAAAAAGGCGAAATCTTCGGACTGCTGGGACCGGACGGTGCCGGCAAGACCACCTTGTTCCGCATCCTCACGACGCTTATGTTGCCCGACAGCGGTACGGCCACCGTAGGCGGCTACGATATTCTCAAAGACATGAAGAAAATCCGGGAGACGGTCGGCTATATGCCGGGACGTTTCTCGCTTTATCAGGATTTGAGCGTGGAAGAGAATCTGCGTTTCTTCGCCACCTTGTTCAATACGACCTTAGAGGCGCATTACGACTTCATCAAGGACATCTACACACACATCGAGCCGTTCAAAAAACGCAAGGCCGGCAACCTGTCGGGCGGCATGAAACAGAAGCTCGCTTTATGTTGCGCCTTGATCCACAAGCCGCGCATCCTTTTTTTGGACGAACCGACAACCGGCGTGGATCCCGTTTCGCGCAAAGAGTTCTGGGATATGCTCAAACGGCTCAAAGCCGGCGGCATGACGATTCTGGCCTCCACGCCCTATATGGACGAAGCCGAATTGTGCGACCGCATCGGCCTGATCCAAAGCGGCCGTTTTATCGGACGTAACACGCCCGAACAGTTGCGCGCCGAATTCACGGCCCCGTTGCGCGCCGTCCGCGCCTCGGAAATGTCGCGCCTGTTGCGCGACCTGCGCGACTACCGCTATTGCCGCAGCTGTTATGCTTTCGGAGAATTTCACCACATCAGTCTGGAACCCGGTTTCAGCGACGAAGATTTGGCCGGCTACCTGCAACGCCTGCATTTCTCCCGGCTTGAAATCCATCCGCTCGAACCCACGATAGAAGATTGTTTCATGGCGTTGATGCAGAAAGGAGGCGCGGATGAAGCCTGATATACGGCCGACCGCCACGTCCGACCGGGACACCGGAACGATACCATCCGTCATCCACGTGGAAAACCTGACCAAACGCTTCGGCGACTTCACGGCCGTGGATCATATCTCGTTCGACGTACGGAAAGGGGAAATCTTCGGTTTTCTGGGCGCGAACGGCGCGGGCAAGACCACGGCCATGCGGATGCTCTGCGGTCTGAGCCATCCGACGGAAGGACACGGCACCGTAGCCGGTTTCGATATCGCCAGACAGCAAGAGGCCATCAAAAAGAACATCGGCTATATGAGCCAGAAATTCTCGCTTTACAACGACCTCAGGGTGTGGGAGAATATCCGGCTTTTCGCCGGCATCTACGGAATGAGACCCAAGCAGATCGCGACCAAAACCGATGCGTTGTTAAACCGCTTGGGCTTCATGGCCGAGAAAAACACTTTTGTGGAAAAACTGCCGTTGGGATGGAAGCAGAAACTGGCGTTTTCGGTGGCCATTTTCCATGAACCGCAAATCGTCTTTTTGGATGAACCCACGGGCGGCGTGGACCCGATTACACGGCGGCAGTTTTGGGAATTGATTTACGAAGCCGTGGAACAAGGCATCACGGTTTTCGTGACGACCCACTACATGGACGAAGCCGAATACTGCGACCGCGTCTCGATAATGGTGGACGGCCGCATTGAAGCGTTGGACAGCCCACGCGAACTGAAAAAGCAAATGAACGCCCGCTCGATGGACGAAGTATTCCGACAACTGGCCCGCAAGGCCCAAAGAAGCGCCGACTGATGAAACAATTTTGGGCATTCGTCAAAAAAGAATTCCTGCACATCTTCCGCGACAGGCAGACCATCCTGATCCTGCTGCTGATGCCGGTGGTACAGGTCCTGCTGTTCGGCTTCGCCATCACGACCGACATCCAGAACACATCCGTCGTCGTATTGTACGAATGCAAGACGGCGGAAAGCCGCGCTCTGTTGAACGAAATCGGTTCGGGCCGCTATTTCGACCTCGTGCAATACATCGAAACCGACCGCGACATAGACGCCATTTTCAAAAAAGGCAAAGTCAAAATCGCCATCGTGGTTCCCAGAGACTGGAGCCGCCTGACCGGTTCGGGACAGGAAGCCCCGCTCCAACTGATTATCGATGCCTCCAACCCAAACGAAGCCAGCATCCTGACAGGATACCTGCAAAGCATTGCGGCGCAATTCGGCGGCACGGAACCGCTCGTCA
>CAMWSI010000125.1 GCA_947176875.1 uncultured Bacteroidales bacterium | reverse complement strand
CGCCCGCACGGCGGCGGGACACCTCAATATTCAACCGATTCATTCACAAAATCCCTTGGAAGAAAGTTATTTGGCTGAAATGCTCAAAGTCTGCCTGTTGGCCGACCGGCAGGCCACGAACAAACTGTTCGCGTACAACGGCTCGTATTATTTCCCGCTCCTATTCCAAGAAGAAATCCTGTATTCCCCCTCATCCTACCTTATGGCTACCTATTACACGCAAAACGGCCTCTACGCCGAAGCCCTGCACATCCTCTACGACTTCGTGACCTGTCAGCGCATCAGTACGGCCGTGCTGGAACCGCTGCTTTGGAACAGCGTCGTCACGGGCGACTACGCCCCCTGCCGCAAATTCATCCGGTGCTTCGAACAGAGCCTGTTCCACAAAGCCATCGCACGCCGCTACACGGCCTATTTAGCCGACACGGCCCAAACGGCGCGACGGCCGGAAATCGCAACCGCCCGGCTGAAACTCTCCACGCGCAACCATACGGTCCTGGCCTACCATCCGGACGATGACATCTATTTCCGTCTGCAACACGAGGCCGACAACGCGGCCGTCTATGAATACGCGCTCGCGCTCTGGATGGTCTATAAAAACCACGAACGCATATTGGCCGAACTGCCGAAAATCCACCGGTATTATCAAACCCTGCCCATCCATATCCAGGAGGCCGTCTTGGCCAACTTTCCGGCCGAGCGTCTGGACGAGGCGCCGCAAGACCTACACCCCGGCATCAAGGCCCGCTATGCGGCGTTCCTACAGGCTTACAACCTCTACCTAAACGGCTATACGTCGTTCCAAAAACTGAAAAGAGGCTTCGAAGACACGTATTGGTACCACGTCTATTTCAACGATTTCAAACCCCTCAATCCGCAGCCGTCCGGCCAAGGCGGCGAAATATAAAACCATTATGAAACGCTTACTTTTCCACATATCCATCGGACTCGGGCTTTGTTGCCTGACCGGTTGCCGGCCCGGCATCAGCCCGGTTCCGACCGCCGCCGAGGCCGACCGCCCGCAGATCTATCCCGACTACACGGACTGCCGGCTGCCGCGCAACATCGCGCCCTGCAACTTCCGCATCCTCTCGCCGCATACGCGCTACCGCATGGAAGTTCAGCGGAACGGCGAAACACTCTACCGCCAACGCGGCCGCGCTATCGTGCGGTTTCCGTCGCGCCGCTGGCGGCAATGGTTGGACGGGGCGCAGAACGACACGCTTTGGGTCGCGCTGAGTCTGAAGCAAGACGGGCAATGGCAGGCCTGTGCGCCGTTTGCGCTCTATATCGACCGTTCGACCGTGACCCCTTACCTGACCTACCGTCTTATCGAGCCGAGCTACCAACTCTGTAATTTCCTGACGATAGAGGAACGTTGCTTAGAGAATTTCGAGACGCGCAACCTCTACGACAACGTGATGAACGAACTCAACTGCGTGAACTGCCATACGGCGGCCTGGGGCGATCCGGATTACAGCGTGTATCATACGCGCTTTCAACGCCCCGGCACCCATATCGCCGTAAACGGCCAATTGCGCCGCATTGATTTGAAATCGAACCGTTTTCCGCAAGGCGGCGTCTATCCGGCCTGGCATCCGGACAAACGCTATATCGCGTTCGGCACGGCCTCGGCCTTTCCGTTCGTGCATTCGAAAGACATCGTGCGGCGCACCGAGGTCTATGACTCGCTGGGCGACCTCCTCGTCTATGACATTTACCGCAACCGCATCCTGAGCGACGCGCGCATCTGCACCGAAGAGAAAGAGGAGACGTTCCCCTGTTTCTCGCCCGACGGCCGGCGTCTGTTTTTCTGCCAGAGCCTGACGCCGCCCAAAGACAGTGCGACAGAAGATCCCGTCGATTATTCCAAGAAAATCAAATACAGTCTGGTCTCGATTGAATTCGAGGCCGAAACCGGCACGTTCGGCCGCATGGACACGCTCGTCGATGCCGCCGAATCGGGCATGACGGTCTCGTTTCCGCGCGTATCGCCCGACGGCCGCTTCCTCGTGTTCTGCCTGAGCGACCACGGCACGTTTCCGATCCGGCATCCGGAAAGCGACCTCTATATATTGAATCTGACGGCGGCGGGCCACGGCGCCTACCGGCGCGCGACGGCCGCCGATACGGGCAACTTGGCTTCGGCACGGGTCTATCGGCCGCTGACGCCGGCCAACAGCGACAAGACCGAGAGTTACCACGAATTCAGCCCATCCGGCGGCCGCTGGCTCATGTTCTCGTCCAAACGCGACGACGGAATGTATTCGCGGCCTTACTTCTGCCTTATAGACGACAGCGGCCGCGCCTCCAAACCGTTCATGCTGCCGCAGAAACATCCGGATTTCTACCTGACCTGCCTTAAATCGTTCAACGTACCGGTTCTGAGCAACGGCCCCGCGCCCTACGACGCATTCAAGACCGCCGAGGCCGCCGAGGCCGAGATCATCTATCCGGAAGCGATGGAGATTGCGGGAGAGTGAGACGAAAGAACCTGACGGAGAATCTTTGCAGGCATTGAGCATGGATAAAATATTTTTATTGTTTTTGCATGTAATTACATAATATACTATCTTTGCCAAAATAAAACAAATATGGCTTCTTTCCGAAAAGAGATACTTGGACAGATTGAACAGATAGATGCCGGACGCATATTCACATTCCGGGATTTGTCGTTTGAAATGGAAAAGACTGCCAATGTTGCGGTGCTACTCTCCGAACAGAGCCGCAAAGGAGTTCTGGTGCGAGTTGAAAAGGGAGCGTATTACCGCCCCCAAAAATCGGTGCTGGGATTTGGACAATTGCCTGTCTATCAGGATGAGCAGTTCCGCTACCTGACCGAAAAACTGAACGGCTATATCACAGGGGCTTATGTCTATAACAAAATGGGGCTGACCGAACAAGTCGCCACAACCGTAACAATAGCCACACCTAATCCGGTACGCCGTTTCCGTTTCAAAAACTTGAATATAGAGTGCGTGAAAGTTTACTGCATGGACTATACGGATGGAAGCCTTGTGCCTTACTTGCGGCTACTTGATGCGATAAAGGACATGAAACGCATACCTGGAACAACCGGACAGGATATCTATAACCGAGTCAAGATCCAATATTTCAACAGATACAGCCAAGCGGAATTGAGAAAAACCGTTTTTTTGGCAAAAAGTTATCCACCACGTGTAAGAAAGGTCGTTGCAGACATACTGGGGGACATCGGACAAACTATGTTACAAACGGAAATGGCAAAGACACTTCTTCCTACAACACGATTCAACTTGGATTATAAAACCCATAGGACGGAAATATGAATTTACATTCGGACAAGGACGTGTTCATGGAAATCATCGCACTGGCGGCTGAACATTTCGGCTACGAGCAGTCGCACGTGGAAAAGGATTACTGGGTATCGAAGATACTGCAGGATATTTCCTTGTCCGAATATGCAAATAAAACCTACTTCAAAGGCGGAACATCACTCTCTAAAGCCTACGGACTGATAGAACGCTTTTCGGAAGATTTGGACTTGTTCGTGTTCACGGGTGACAAAAGCGCGTCCAAGCAGGCAGAAAAGACCCTGAATAAGAAACTTTCCAAATACATTGCCGAACGCAACAGTGACATATACAAGACAGATTTGTCAGAAACAGGCGGGAACTATCGCAAACTCTTCTTCTCGTATGAAAATGTATTTCAGTATGTTGGTTTGAAAGAACACTTGGAAGTAGAAATAAAATGCTGTGACTTGCCGGATAAAAAACTGATGTTCTGCCCAGCGGACAAACGGGTAATCAAACCCATTGTGACCACCTTTCTTGAAAGCATCGGGCAAGAGGAATTGACAAACACCTACAAACTGAAAAGTTTTGAAATGCTGTGCATCAATCCCCGAAAGACTATCTGTGACAAGATTTCAAGATTGGTAAAATTGTCTTACCATGACGATGCAACCTTATTGTTGGCAAAACATATCCGTGACGTTTACGACTTGTCGGCACTTTACCATAATCAGGAATATAACGACTACCTCCATTCGGAAGATTTCTTAAATGCCATGTACCGAGTGACGATAGAAGACGGACTAAACAAAAATTCCCGTTCACACTTGCCGTTAGCCGACGCACCGATATTTAAAGAGGCTGAAACTGTCATGGCATTGCCCGAAGTGGCCACGGCATACACTACCG
>CAMWSI010000124.1 GCA_947176875.1 uncultured Bacteroidales bacterium | reverse complement strand
CCGTAGTTGGAGGACATGAAGATACAGTACCCGATTACGATGGAGGAGATGACGCATATCACGGGGGTGGGCGTGGGCAAGGCGCAGAAATACGGACAGCCGTTCATAGACCTGATCAAGCGGTATGTGGAGGAGAATGAAATAGAGCGTCCGCAGGATTTCGTCATCAAGTCGGTGGTCAATAAGTCCGGTTTGAAAGTGTTTATCATACAAAGCATAGACCGCAAGATTTCGCTGAACGACGTCGCGGTTTCCAAAGGGCTTTCGTTTGCGGACCTGCTGACGGAAATCGAACGCATCGTATTGTCCGGCACGAAGATCAACATCGACTACTACCTGAACGAGAATGTCGATCCCGACCATTACGAGGAGATATACGATTATTTTCTCGAAGCGGAGAACGATTCGGTGGAAGAGGCGTTGAAGGAACTGGGCGAGAACGAGTTTACCGAAGAAGAGGTGCGGCTGGTGCGTATCCAGTTCATATCCAAGGAAGGCAATTGACAGCATTCAGTTAAATAAACAATATACGGAAAAGACATGAAAAGAAACGGCTTTTGGGCGGTGCTGTGCGTGAGCGCGGCTTTGCTGACGGGATGTAACGGAAACAAGACGGAGGTGCGGACGCCGGTGGCGGCGGACGGTGTGGCGGTTCAGCCGGGAGGCGTGATGACGGTGGCCACGGTCAATACCGATACGTTGTTCGCGCATTACCGAATGGTGGAGGATGTGACCGCCGAATTGGAAAAGACCGAGAAGAAACTGCAGGGCGACCTGCAGAAACAGGCGCAGGACTTTCAGACGGAATACGAGAACTATCTGAAGGTGGGCGCGACGATGACGTTGAGCGAACAGCGTAAGAAAGAAGAGTATCTGACACAGAAACGCGAGAGCCTCGAACAACTGGGCGCCCGTTACGAGACCCAGCTCGTGACCTTGCGTCTGCAACGCATGGAGGAGGTGCAGAACGCGGTTTTCGAATTCATCGAGCGTTATAACGCGGCCCACGGGCAATATACGTTCATCGTTTCCAACGCCCGCACGAGCGGCGTATTGTATTCGCCGTCCAATATCGACATCACGGACGAGGTGCTCGAAGCCCTCAATGCCGAATACGGACAGAAGCAGAAAAATAAAAAATGATGATGACGCCTCAGGAAAAGACGGCCGTAGAGTTCTACATCCGGCTGGCACTTAAGGAAGACGTGGGAGACGGCGACCACACGTCCTTGGCCTGCGTGCCGGCTTCGGCGCGGGGCGAGGCAGTGCTGGTGGCCAAGGAGGCCGGCGTCCTGGCGGGCGTGGAGGTGGCGGAAACGGTCTATCGGCTCGTGGATCCGCAGGTGACGTTCACGGCCTTGAAGCGGGACGGCGACCGTTTGCAGCCGGGCGACCGCATCTGGACGGTGGAGGGCGCGTCCCGTTCCATACTGACGGCCGAACGTTTGAGCCTGAACTATGTGCAGCGCATGAGCGGCATTGCCACGCATACGCGCCGCCTCGTCGATATGCTCGCCGGCACGCGCACCACGTTGCTGGACACGCGCAAGACCACGCCCAACAACCGCGTTTTCGAGAAGATGGCCGTGCGCATAGGCGGCGGCAGCAACCACCGCTTCGGCTTGTTCGACATGATACTCATCAAGGACAACCATATCGATTTTGCGGGCGGCGTGGCGGAAGCCGTACAGGCGGCTCAGGATTATCTGGCGGCCAACGGCCTGAAACTGCCCATCGAGGTGGAGGTACGCGATATGGACGAACTGGAGACCGTATTGCGGCATGGCGGCGTTCAGCGCATCATGCTCGACAACTTTACGGTACCCGATTTGAAAAAGGCCGTGGAACATATAGGCGGCCGTTACGAGACCGAAGCCTCCGGTGGCATTACGGAAGCGACGCTGAAAGACTATGCCTCTTCGGGCGTGGATTTTATTTCCGTGGGCGGCCTGACCCATCATGTGGCGTCTTTGGATTTGAGCCTTAAGGCGGTACATCATATTTAGCAATTTTATAAAACGAAACGAGATATGGCAAGGACGAAAGTCGATTTGATTTTAGGTATTCAATGGGGTGATGAAGGCAAGGGTAAGTTCGTGGACGTCATGGCTTCCCAATACGACATCATCGCGCGTTTTCAAGGCGGTCCCAACGCCGGCCACACGTTGGAGTTCAACGGCATCAAACACATTTTGCAGACGATACCTTCCGGCATTTTTCACGAGGGTAAGGAAAATATCATCGGGAACGGCGTGTTGATAGACCCGCATATCCTGCACCGCGAACTGACGGCCATCCGCAAATTCGACATCGAACCGAAAGAACGGCTCATCCTGTCGGACAAGGCGCATCTGATTCTGCCGACGCACCGTTTGATGGATGCCGCGCTGGAGGCCCGTAAGGGCGACCGCAAAATCGGCTCCACGGTCAAGGGCATAGGCCCGGCCTATACCGACAAGACGGCGCGCGGGGGCTTGCGCGTGGGCGACATCGTCCGTCCGGGTTTCCGACAGAAGTACGAGGCCCTGAAGCAACAGCATACCGATTTGTTGAAGCATTTGGGTTTTGAAGAGTCCAAATGGGTCATCGACAGCATGCCGTTGGCCGAATACGAGGCCAAATGGTTTGCGGGCGTGGAGGAACTGAGCGGCTACCGTATTCTTTCCACCGAATATTATCTGAACGAAGCCATGAACGCGGGCAAGCGCATTTTGGCCGAAGGGGCGCAGGGTTCGCTTCTGGATGTGGAATTCGGCACCTATCCGTTCGTCACTTCTTCCAATACGACGGCAGCCGGCGTTTGTTCGGGC
Source organism: uncultured Bacteroidales bacterium (assembly GCA_947176875.1). Classification (GTDB taxonomy): domain Bacteria; phylum Bacteroidota; class Bacteroidia; order Bacteroidales; family P3; genus CAMXAS01. The sequence continues at coordinate 1,409 of CAMWSI010000124.1, read as the reverse complement.
TTGGGTATCTCGCCTTCGTCCGTAGGCCGGGTATATGGCGTTTTCAAGGCTTATTGCACGCGCGTGGGCAGCGGTCCGTTTCCCACCGAGTTGCACGATGCCTGGGGCGACCGTCTGCGCGAGCAGGGCGGCGAATACGGCTCCACGACCGGTCGGCCGCGGCGTTGCGGCTGGCTCGATTTGCCGGCGCTCTATTATGCGATTATGCTGAGCGGCGTAACGGATTTGATTGTGACGAAAGCCGACGTCATGGATGCTTTCGAAGAAATCAAGGTTTGTTGCGCATACAGGAAAGACGGCCGCGAACTGGCGCATTTCTCGCCCTTGGATCTGGACGGCATAGAACCGGAATACACGGTGATGAAAGGCTGGCAGACGCCCATCAGCGAGATAAAGCGCATCGAAGATTTGCCCGAAGCGTTCCGGACTTATCTGGCCTTTATTTCCGAGCGGACCCATACCCCGATCAGCATTGTTTCGGTAGGGCCTAATCGTGTGCAAACCCTTATGGCGTAATGCGAAAAGGAGGCCTCGTCTGTCTTTTCCTTTGTTGGCTGTGCAGCCTGTGGGCTGTGACGGCTCAAACGCTTGCGGAGCGGGAGCGGGTGGAACTCAAACGCCGGCAGGTGCCCAAAGAAGTGCGCCGTAACGTGCGTCTGGCTTACCCGTACCATATCTACAAGGATTGGGCCAAGGTGGATACGTTGTACAGCGTGCGCGTCATTTCCGTGAATTACGAGACGGTCTATTTCGATGCGACCGGCGAATGGTTGCGGGCTTACCGGCCTGTCCGTCCGTCGGAATTGCCGTATAAGACGTATTTGTTTCTGAAGGAAGAGTTCGGAGGTTACCGGGTGTTGCGCGCTTATCAGGTGCAACAGAGCGATGATTTGGCGCATTACAGCGTCGAGATGGAGCACAAGCGCATCCATTCGCTCAAAACCTATTTGGAATTCAATTTTGTCGGAGATCTGACGGTATTGGACGGTAAGGCGGTAGGCATTGTCCAGGACAAGACGGCGGGAGAGGCGGCTTTGTCGCAACAGACATGGGCCTCGCTTTATGCCGATGCTTACGATCCCGTGGCCGAGGAGGCAGCCTATGCGGCCGAAGCAAAGGTGGCGGCCGAGGCGATGGTTGCCACGGTCGATACAACGGTGGTTCAACTTGCCGTTATGCCAGCCGATACGGTTGTGTGTGTCGATACGGTCACGCTTACAACCGATTCATTACCGTTGGTTCACACCGATACCGTCATGCTTGTCGATACGGTGGATGCCGTCGATACGGTCACGCTTGAGCCCGACACCGTTTTAGCCGTTGTGCCCGATACGCTTGTCGCTGAGGGCGATACAGCGGCAATTCAACCTGCCGCCGTTTCTGCCGACACTATCCTTCCTGCCGACACC
>CAMWSI010000123.1 GCA_947176875.1 uncultured Bacteroidales bacterium | reverse complement strand
AAAGGCGAATGCTCCACCCATGACAGGATGAGCGAGCGATAAGAATTTTCCTCGCTCGACATCTCGCGCAACAACTCCACTTCCGTACTGGCATGGGAAAGCATATCCACGAAATTATAGATAATGACGTTCAACGGCGTCTGCAACATACGGGGCAGATAATCTATCATCTTCATGCCGTAAGCATGGTTGAGCACCTTGTTGAACGTTACGCGCGGCTCTTTGCCGTAACGCTTCAGATACGCTTCCAACAACTCCTTTTCATGCTGGTTCTTGCGCTCGTTCGAATCTTCCCCCACCCAGTACTGCGGATATTTCTTCTCTATCTCGGTCGGCAACAATCCCGCGAACATACTGTTTCGGGCATAATGCGTTACCGACGGCAAAATACTCATATAGGTGGAGTCGCTGATCACTTTCACATAACGTTCCAGTACTCCCTGCATAATCTTCCAATGGTCGTAGCGCAAATTATCGATGACGAGCATGAATACCGGCACGTCATCGCTCAAAAGCGGAAAGAGGTTTTGTTTACGGACGGTGTGCGACATCTCGAAATCATTGTCGCCCTTCCTGCCATTGATGAAATCGATATAATTTTTCTCTATATATTTCGAAAACAAAAGATTGGCCTCCCGCTTCTGCGTTCCCAATATCTCCAAAAGGCCGTCATCGCCGGCTTTCGGCAATTCCAGTTCCCAATAAGTCAATTTTTTATAAACACGTTCCCATTCCTGATACGTCAAGTCCGAAGAGAGTTCCATACTGATGCTGCGGAATTCCTGCTGATAGGCCATGCTTGACTTCTCGCCTTCCAGACGCGGTGCCTCCAATTGCTTTTTGATAGCCAAGACTATCTGTCCCGGATTGACCGGCTTGATCAGATAATCGGAAATCTTGGCCCCCAGAGCCTCTTCCATAATCTGCTCCTCTTCGCTTTTGGTTACCATGACCACAGGCAAGGACGGCAACATCGTCTTGATTTCCGTCAGAGTCTCCAAGCCCGACATGCCGGGCATCTGCTCGTCCAAAAACACGATATCGACGGCCTCGGACCGCAACGCGTCTATCGCGTCCCGTCCGTTATTCATCGTCAAAACCTCATAACCTTTCTTTTCCAAAAACATGACATGCGGTTTGAGCAAATCGATCTCATCGTCTATCCACAATACCCTTACTCTATCCATATTACTATTTCCTTTCTGACTGAATCCATTAAATATAACACAATAAATGCTTTTCGTCCGTCTTCATGACAAAGTGCCGATCCAACAATTCCGAAACCGTCGTCAAATCGACGACCTGACCGCCTTTAAGCCATACCCGTATGCCGTCGTCCTCCTTCGTATCGTATTTGTACGTTCTCGTACTCAAGCCCTTTTCGTAGAAAAAATAAGGCAACAAGGCCGCATCGCCGATTTTCCGGCAAGTCTCCTCCCGCTTGCGTTCAACATAAGCCTGCCCGAACGGAATGTTACGCAATTCCGACGTAAACAGCCTACGGTCCAACAGACTCTGCGACAGCCTCCGCAAGACCGTATCCCGGCTCTTGGCCCAAACCTTGAGAGTCATCCAGATATCGCTGTCGTCCGTTTCCGAGAACGGCGCCAACAGCATTTCATCCGGCTCAGGTTCCGACGGACACCGCAACAACTGCAACAAGGCCGGACTACCCTGCACATCCCTGTTTTCCATCAACAAAAAACGCGCCCGATCCAAAGCATGGCCCAACATCAGTTCGGCACAGACCGATGTCTTGTGCAGATAGACCTGCCAGAACATCATGCGGCGCGAAAGAATAAATTTTTCGAGCGAATAAATGCTTTTCTCCTCGACAACCAACTGCCCCTCATGGACATTCATCATCTTGATGATCCGTTCCGTACCCACCATGCCCTCCTGCACGCCCGTATAAAAGCTGTCGCGGTTCAGATAATCCAGCCGATCCACATCCAACTGTCCGGAAACAAGCTGATGCAGAAACGGTTTATCGTAGGTGCCTTCGAAAATGGCCATGGCCATGTCCAGACGACCGCCCCACTCCCGGTTGAGACGGCGCATGATCAGGCGACTGACCGTTTCGTGCGAAACCGACGGCAACAACGTGTGTTCCAACACATGAGACAACGGTCCGTGTCCGATGTCGTGCAACAGAATGGCCGCACAGGCCGCATCCTTTTCCTCCTCCGTAATCACGACGCCTTTGGCCTGCAACGTATCCAACGCCTCTTTCATCAGATGCATACACCCCAGCGAATGGTTGAATCGCGTGTGTACGGCCCCCGGGTAAACGAAAAACGAAAGTCCCATCTGGACGATCCGACGCAACCGCTGGAAATACGGATGGCTTACGATATCATAAGCCAGCTCCGACGGCAACTGGATGAAACCCCAGACCGGATCGTTCACGATTTTGTTTTTGTTCATAAGTTACAAAGATAGTAAAAAAATGTATCTTTGTAACGCTAATTCCATATCCCGCATCCCCGACAGGATGCAAACACTGAGGAAAACGCCTAAAAAACAACTCTTATGCTGAAATTCACGCTATCCCAAATCGCACAGGCGGTAGGAGGCACCGTAGAGGGCGATGCCGCCGCTGAAATATTCACCGTCTGCAAAATCGAGGAGGGATGTCCGGGAGGCCTCAGTTTCCTGGCCAATCCGAAATACACGCATTATATTTACGAGACCAAGGCTACGGCCGTTCTGGTCAATGCCGATTTCGTCGCGGAACACCCTGTTCCGGCCGCGCTGATCCGGGTGGAAAACGCCTATCAGGCCTTTGCCAAATTATTGGCTTTCTATAACGAGCACACGATGCCGGCGGAAGGGATTTCCCCGCACGCATTCGTCGATCCGACCGCGAAAATAGGCGAACACGTATATATAGGCGAATTCGCCGTCATCGCCGCCGGTTGCGAAATAGGCGACGGCGTCAAGATTTATCCGCATTGCTATGTAGGCGCGCACAACCATATCGGCACGGGTACGGTATTGCACGCCGGCGTCAAAGCCTATGCCGGCAACCGAATCGGCAAAAACTGCGTGCTCCATGCCGGCGCGGTCATCGGCGCCGACGGCTTCGGATTCGCCCCCAACAACGGCAGTTACGAAAAAATCCCGCAGACGGGGTACGTCATCCTGGAAGACAATGTGGAAATCGGCGCGAACACCTGCGTGGATAAAGCCACCATCGGCGCCACCATCATCCGCGAAGGCGTCAAGTTAGACAACCTGATTCAAATCGGCCACAACGTCGTCGTGGGCAAGAATACCGTCATGGCCTCGCAGGTCGGCATCGCCGGCTCGACCAAAATCGGTGAAAACTGCATGTTCGGCGGGCAGGTCGGCGTAGCCGGTCACGTCCAAATCGCCAACGGCGTCATGCTCGGCGCCCAAAGCGGCGCCCCCGGCTCCATCCGCAAGGAGGGGGCGGTATTGCTCGGCGCCCCTCCCATCGACGTGGATGTTTTCCGCCGCGCCTCGGTGCATTTCAAGAACTTCGACAAGATTGTAAAACGCTTAGACGAACTGGAAAAAAAACTTGGAGACGCCGAATAACGACTTGGAAGCCGGCCGCGCATTGCTCATCGACAAACCCTATACCTGGACCTCTTTCGATGTTGTAGGGAAAGTACGGAGTTGGGCCAAACGCCGATGCGGCAAAAAAATCAAGGTCGGCCACGCCGGCACGTTGGATCCGCTGGCCACCGGCCTGCTGATTGTCTGCACCGGCAGATTCACGAAACGCATAGAGGAGTTCCAGGCGCAGGAGAAGGAATACACCGGCACTTTCGTATTGGGCGGCACCACCCCGAGTTACGACTTGGAAACGGAAGTAGTGCCTTGCGGCCCTTACGGACACCTGACAGCCGAAGATTTACAAGCGACCGCCGGACGGCTGAGCGGCCTGCAGCAACAGGTGCCGCCCGTCTTTTCCGCCGTCAAGGTCGGTGGAAAAAAAGCCTACGAATACGCCCGCAAAGACAAGGAAATAGTCTTACAGCCCAAACCCGTGCACATCCATACATTCGAACTGACACGCATCGCGCTGCCCGAAGTCGATTTCCGCATCGTTTGCAGCAAAGGCACCTATATCCGCTCTATAGCGCGGGACTTCGGCGACCTGCTGGGCTGCGGCGCCTATCTCTCCGCCCTCCGGCGCACACGCATAGGCGGATTCAATGTACAAGACGCCATATCGCCGCGCGATCTGCCGA
>CAMWSI010000122.1 GCA_947176875.1 uncultured Bacteroidales bacterium | reverse complement strand
AACGAGAAATCAGGCATCACGACCAAACGTTCCCTGATATCGGGAAATATGCCGGCCGAAACCAAGGTTCCGTCAAAATGGATGCTGTCAATCGAAAACGTATTGAGCCGCAACAACCGAAACGGATCCACTTCAAAATAAAAACTGTCGGCCGGATAGGCTCCGCCCTGTATGTCCGCATCGTCGTAATAGACGTATGCGGGAATCGTACTCTCGAAAATAGGATAATCCGGACAATCCAGCCGACCGCCTTTGTTCACGTTACTGTCGATATGCAACAAGCCCGACAGATTATGTATCAGCGTACTGACCTTGACCTCCTGCCGCATGCCGTATTCGTCCGCCTCGCCAGGCACGGAAAACAGTAGCGAATCAACCATACCTATTTCCACATCAAAGTCTTCATAGGAAAAACGGGCATTCCGTACATCGAAATCAAAAGTACCGGCATGTAAAAGCCCGTCGAAATACAATGAACGATTGCGTCCGACCGACAGCACGCCACCGTCCGGACGGAAATAAACGCGTTGTTTGGGACTCAGCACGACTTCCTGCACCTCCCGTACCGACATCAGCAGACTGTCCGTCCGTAACTCCGCCTTGGTCCAGGCTTTGCCCGAAGACAATATCTCAATACGGTCGAAATCGGATTTTTCGGCCGAAACCGCCAGATACAGGTATAATTTAGGCAGCAATTCTATCTCCTTTTCCTTGGCGCGATAAGTCAGAAAGCCGGAAGATGACAGACGGAGCATCCATTGGGAAAGCATCGTCATATCCATCCCCCAGACCGAGGCCAAATCGTCGAGCCGGATAAGTCCCGAGCCGTACCGGTCCGCATATTGTTTGAGCCGATACAAAGGGTTGTATGGCATTCCCTGCATAATCTCCTCCAATTCGGTTTCCTCATAAGCCTGCAAGGAGGTCATCCGAACGATACCTTCGCGTTCGGGCACATGCAAGATGCCGAATTCCACTCTGTTTTGCCGCGGATACCACTGCATGTTTTCGTATTGCAGGTCTATTTGATGATAAGTGCTCAATGCCGGTATATCCAACGCGAACAATTTGGAATGAGAAAACGTAAATACCTGCTGTTCTATATCGTAACGCATCTCACTGGTCTGATGATACAGCGAATCGTCTTCGCCGAGATAGATGCGCCACGCGGCCATGGCCGATTGCAGTTTCCCGTCTTTATAAACGATGCGGGACGACTCCAATCTACCGCTTACGCGATCGCCGTTACGGACGGTGAGGTGCGCCGCATGATCGTCCGTACCGAAAACCATACGCCCCCCCTGTTGCACATAAGGCGCTTCTATATCCAGCCCCGGAAAGAACTCCGGCAACCGCAACCGCGCGTCTCCCGAATAGAATTGCGGATAGGTGGCCGTCTCCGGGCTTGTCAGCACCGACAGTTTTTCGACAAATCGCCCCGGTATGGGATCCGCATAAAGTTCGGTATTATAAAAGACCGCCGAATCCGTCTCATAACGGTTCGAATTGAGATTCAACCGATAGTCATAAATGTCGGCATGGATTTGACTCCCGGCCTGGCCGATCCGCCGCCAATCGACCGTACCCGCTTCGCCATGGAACGTCTGAGCCAAAGGATCGTAATCGCCACGGGCCGACCGAATGATACTGCTGTCGTTATAAGCCGTACACAAAAGGGTCATGTCATCGTAATGGAATACGCCCTGGGTGCCCGCCTCCGCATGCCAGACGGGTTCGCCGGACGCCACCGTCCAGTTGGCGCGTGTGGAGGCCGCCAACTGCTTTTCGGACAAAAGCGCCAGCGTGCGTTCGGTCAAACGCGAGAAATCCCGTATCTTATGATGTTCCAGCGTCCGTTCGACCGAACCGAGCCAATCGAGATTCCACGCATAATGCGCCGTATCGATATACCATTGCGCTTTCAAAAACGTATAGGCTTCCGGATAGAACTTGAATTGCTGAGCCTGCGCCAGCGCACAGATCCGGCCGACGGCCCCGGCGGTTTCCAAGGCCATTTTCGGCGCATACGCGGCGTAACCCGCCGTAAAAACGGCCATCTCGCGCCGCACTTCTTTCGACAGGTTCGGGTCCGCATCCACCCATTTCTGCAAGGCGGCGGCCGTCTCGACTTCCGACATCAAATCGAAAGGTACCGAAGTCGGCCGTTGCGCGGCGGCGGGAGGCACAAGACCGACAACCGCCATCCAAAGCCACATCCCTCCGGACACCAAGAAACAGGCAGGCCGTTTCCCGCGGCCATTCCCTACCTTGCCGGTCGAAATTCCGTCTTTTCCTTGCCAAATCTTCATGATTCCGTAAATTTATCGATATTGAAATGCCAAGGCCGTCCAGGCCTCGCGTACCTTGCGGGCTTTGAATTCAAAGCCCGCGGCTTCGGCCCTTTCGCGCAGAGCCGGTTCGTCCCCCTCGTAAAATCCGCTCAGAAACAGCCAGCAGCCCGGTTTCATGGCCGACGCATAAGCCGGCAGATGCTCCAACAGAATATTGCGGTTGATATTGGCCAGAATGGCATCGACGCGCCCCCCGGCCAATTGTTCGGCACTGCCCTGCATTACCGTCATACAGGCAGTCAAGCCGTTGCGCGCCACATTTTCCCTGGCGTTGGCACAGGCCCAGTCGTCGTAATCGACGGCCGAAACGCGGGCCGCCCCTTCCTTGGCGGCCAAAATGCCTAAAATGCCGGTTCCGCACCCCATGTCCACGACCTGTTTGCCATGCCAATCGGTCTCGGCGATAAACTCTATCATCAAGGCCGTCGTCGGATGGTGCGCCGTCCCGAACGACATCTTGGGCTCTATCTCCACAAAATGCTTGACTTTCGGCCGTTCGGTATGAAACGGCGCGTGGACGAAACAGAAATCGCCAATCCGCACCGGCTCGTAATGGCTTTCCCAGGCCTGATTCCAATTGATATCCGGCATTTTCTCCCAGCCGCCGACCCGCACATGCCCGTACCGCGCCAACAAATCCGCAAGCGCCGCATCGGCCGCCTCCGGACGGCCGGCCGCTTCCGGCCAATAGCCTATCAATGCGCCCGCCTCCTGCTCGAAACTCTCAAAACCCAAATCGCCCAAATCGGACACCAACAAATCCGATTCGGGCGAAACAAGCGTATGCGTGAATACCTTTCTATAGTAACCCATACCTTATTTGAACGAGTTGATAATCGTCACGAAATCTTCGGCTTTCAACGAAGCGCCGCCTATCAACCCGCCGTCCACGTCGCTTTGCGCGAACAACTCGGCCGCATTCTTGGCATTGCAACTGCCCCCATACAGAATAGAGAGGTTGCGCGCCACTTCCTTGCCGTATTTTTCTTCCACGACCTTACGGATAAACGCATGGACTTCCTGCGCTTGGTCGGGCGTGGCGGTCTTGCCCGTCCCGATGGCCCAGATCGGTTCGTAAGCGATGATGATCTTGACGAAATCCAACTGCTGAAAACCGAACAAGCCGTTTTCGACCTGAGACCGGATGACGTCGAAATGCCGGCCGGCCTCACGGTCTTCGAGCGACTCGCCGACACAGACAATCGGTGTAATGCCCTCTTTGAGCAGGTTTTCCACCTTGCGGGCCACCTGCGCGTCGGTCTCGTTGAAATACTTACGGCGTTCGCTATGCCCCACAATGCAATATTCCACGCCCATCGAACTCAGCATATCGGCGGAAATCTCGCCCGTATAAGCCCCCTGCTCATGTTCGCTCACATCCTGCGCGCCAACGCCGAACAAACGTTCGTCCTCTTCATTACGCGACAAATCCAAAGCCATTTCCATATAAAGACAGGGCGGACAAACAATCACCTCCACTTTCGACGACTTCTGCCCGTCTTCTATCTGTTCCGACAGCTCGTACAGCAATTCTTCCGCGTCCTGAAACGCTTTGTTCATTTTCCAGTTCCCGGCAACTATTTTCTTGCGCATAACGGTAGTTTTTAAGATTTATGGTATATAATTATTATTCGATTCCTATCTTGGCCAAATCGGGAAAATCGCGGCCGTTCCAACGTTTGACCACCACCGGCCCGTTCATGAGAATGACGCCCGGATTGGCCCGTATCATACTCTTCAAACCCGTATCATCGCTGAAATAATAGGTCAAATCCGGGTCATTCATCTTTTCCTTGAAAGCCTCCATTTCGCTGACAGGCGTTTCGGAATCGGTAGCCACAAGCAGGTCGTAACCATATCCCGAAGCCCTGACCACATCCAACTTATCC
>CAMWSI010000121.1 GCA_947176875.1 uncultured Bacteroidales bacterium | reverse complement strand
GGGCTGCGCCCGTCCGCTCAGGCTGCCGTCCGCCAGGCCTTTAGCCGTGGCCACGACCAAGGGACCGCCGGCGGTCATCAGTTTGTCGTGCAGACTGCCGGCATTGTCGTCCGGCGTAATGGTGATGCGTTCCTGCATCAGGATAGCCCCCGTATCCATATGTTCGTCCAATAAGAATGTCGTGATACCGGTTTCAGTCTCACCGTTCCAAATCGCGCGTTGGATGGGAGCGGCGCCGCGATAGCGCGGCAGCAGCGAGGCGTGCAGGTTGAATGTGCCGAGTGGCGGCATGTTCCAAACCTCTTTTGGCAACATGCGGAACGCCACAACAATGAACAGATCCGCTTCGTAGGCGGCCAAGGCTTTCAGAAAACCGGGGGCTTTGAGGTTGGCCGGCTGTAACACGGGCAAGCCCTGCGTCTCGGCATAAGTCTTGACGGGCGAGGCCTGTACCTTTTGGCCGCGGCCTACGGGTTTGTCCGGCACCGTCACGACGGCGCAGACCGACATGCCCGCCTCGCAGAGCGATTGCAGGCAATAACCGGCGAATTCAGGCGTACCCATGAAAACGATGCGGGGAGAGGCGGGCTTGGCCGCCATATCGGAACTGGACATAATATATTAATGTAGGTGTATATGAATTAGCGACTGCCGCGTGCGCGACAATCGCTAATAAGTTTTCAGCCCTTTGGGTTCAAATGGTGCAATGGCAAGCCTTGTTCAGGCTTCCGGTTGGTCGGCCTTGTCGAAGAAATCCGCCATTTTGATGGCGGTGACAGCGGCTTCCACGCCCTTGTTGCCCAAAGCGCCGCCGGAGCGGGCCTCGGCTTGGGCTTGATTCTGGGTCGTCAGTACGCCGAAGACCGTCGGGATTTTGTATTGTATGCCGACTTGGGTCAAGCCGTTGGCGACGGCTTCGCAGATGAAGTCGAAATGCCGCGTTTCCCCTTGGATGACGCATCCCAAACAGATGACAGCGTCGAAACGTCCCGTATCCGCCAATTTTCCCGCGGCCGAAGACAGTTCGAAACTGCCCGGAACATGGAACACCTTGATGTTTCCGGCACCGTGTTTCTCCAATGTCTCGATACAGCCGGAAGCCAAAGCCGACGTAATCGCGGTATTCCATTCGGAAACAACGACGGCGAAGCGGTACGGAGTCGCCGAAGGGACGGATTCGGGATCGTAAACCGAGAGCGGATGGAGGGCGGTGGCCATATCTGAATCGGATTTTATCGGTTAGCGGGTGTTCATGCGGGCTTCCGCACGTGCGATGTATTTGTCGCATTCTGTGGCTTCCTGCGACTGCGGGAAGTCGGTGCGCAACGCTTGATAATAGGTCAGCGCCTGTTTGTAATCGCCGAGTTTTTCGCAGACGAAAGCGGCTCTCAACATCGCCATAGGCGTGGTCTGTGCGGTCCGGTATTTGCCGGCCGCCTGCTTGTAGTATTTGAGGGCTTCCGCATCCTGTCCCAATTCCAGATAGGCGTCGCCTATGGCTTGTTTGGACAGCGTGTAGAGAATCGGGTCTTTCTTGGCGTTGAATTTCTTGAGATAAACGATGGCGTCTTCGAATTGTCCGCCGCGCAGGTAGGCCATGCCGGCATAATAGCGTGCCACGTTGGCCGTCGGGGTCATGCCGTATTGGTCAATGATGTCGAGGAAACCGAGGTGCGTGCCGTCGCCGTTCAAAGCCGTCTGTAACGAATCGGCCTCGAAATAACGTTCGGCGTGGAAAATTTCAGCGGCCGCCTCTTTTTGCCGGGGTTCCACATACAGATAGCGTACGGCGAAATAACCGCCCACCAATACTACGATGGCGATGAAAACGTAAAGGAACAGCTTTTGGTTCTTTTCAAAAAACATTTCCGTTCTGGACAAGGCGTTTTCGACGCTTTCGACCGGATTCTTCTCTTCCATATTGTTAGCCATAACCGTTTTAAATTAGGGCGCAAAGGTAACAAAAAAAAACGAGTGTAAGAAACGTATGAAAAAAAATTACTATTTTTGGAACGCCTTAGAAATAGTTTATGTCTAAACGAAAGATCGGTAGTTCATTATGAAAATCCTGCACGTTTATACGAATTATTTGGAGTTTTGCCGTTCCTTGCAGATACTGCGTATCTTGCTCAAACACGGTATCAAGGAATGGTTTTACAAAACCGCCTGGGGAAAGCGTCGGATCCGCCGGCATCCCAAGGCGCAGCGGGAGGCCAAGACGACGCCCGAACGCCTGCGCGCCACGATAGAGGACTTGGGTCCCACGTTCGTCAAGTTCGGACAGATTCTGGCCGACCGGCCCGACGTGCTTTCGGAAAGGTTCCGCAAGGAACTCAAGCATTTGCAGTCGCATGTATTGCCGATGGATGACAAGGAGGCGATGCGGCTCATCGCGAACGAATTGAATGCGCCCATTCCGGTCGTTTTTTCCGAATTCGATCCGCATTGTCTCGCCTCGGCTTCCATCGGGCAGGTCTATCAAGGAAAACTCAAGGACGGGCAGCCGGTGGTCGTGAAAATCCAACGGCCCCATATCGCGGACAAGATTAAATTGGATATTTATCTGTTGCGTTTTCTGGCACGGCAGTTCGTCAAGGCTTATCCGGAATTCGCGTATATGGACATCAGCGGTTTCGTGGACGAGTTTTCGGAACAGATTACGCGGGAATTGGATTATTACAATGAGGCCGAGAATATGTTGCGGTTCGGTCGGATGTTCGCCGACAATCCGACGGTGCATATTCCGAAGGTCTATATGCAATATACGACCAAGCGCCTGATTGTCATGGAGAAGGTACGGGGGATCGCGCCTGATCGACTGGATGATTTGCGGGCGTCCGGCGCCGATTTGCATCAGGTGGCCGTGAATGGAGCCAATGCCTTGCTCAAGATGATATTGGAGGAGGGATTCTTCCATGCCGACCCGCATCCGGGCAATATCTTCATAGAGGAAGGCAACGTGGTCTGCTTTATCGATTTCGGCATGACGGGGGTATTGCGTCCCAAGGAGATGAATTTCATCGCCGATTTCTGTCTGAGTTTCGTGCGCAGGAATCCGCGCGCCATGTGCAAGGCGTTGTTGAATGTCTGCGGTATGGCTCATTACGCCGCCTGTGACGAATTGGAATTCGAACTGGACACGCTGATGAAGCGGGCCGGCGACTTACCGCTGGAACAGGTCAATTTCGCCGGGCTCATGCAGTCCAGCATCAATATCATGGTCAAACACCAGCTCAAGGTGCCTTCCGATATGTTCACGCTTGCCAAGGCCTTGCTCACGTTGCAGAAGTTTGCGGGCGATCTGGATCCGGACATCGCGCTCCTGCCGATCGTCATGCCTTACGCCAAGAAATTGGTGGGGCATCGGTTCGATCCGCTTAAATTGACAACGGGCGTCGTGGAGACCGTCATGGACTATCGGGATTTTGTCAAAGGCTTGCCCGGGCAGGTCAGTGAGATATTGGACAAGTTGAAAGAGGGGACGATACGGCATGAAATCGACATCCGGGATCTGGGGCCGGTAAACCGCAATATCCGTCAGGTCGGCTACCGTATCGTATCGGCCGTTTTACTGGTCGGCCTGTTTATCGGTGCCATTATGATTATGACATATCTGCCCGATTTGGCTTACGGCGAATGGTTGCTTTGGATTGCGCTCCTGTTGATTTTCTGGTCGCTGTTCGGCAGTTTTTTCCGGAAAATCAGGAAATAGAAACGCGGTTTGCCGTTCGGAGCCCGTATTGTCCGGGGCAGGACGGTTGTGGTCGCACAACTCTATAAAAGCGGAAGGATTATGGAAATCTTCGACAGTAAACAGATTTTGACGTTGGAACGCACGCAGGAGGCGGATATGGCCGGTTGGCCAAAGTCGGTGGAGGCGCAGAGCCGGCAGTATGCCGCGCAGTGGGTCGATACGCATACGCATCATTACGACCTGCCGCCGGAAGAGCGGCAGGCTTGTTGGCAACGGGCGATGGATGCCGGGGTGACGCGCATGATACAGGGCGGTGTGGACCGGCAATCGATTGAACCCATCGCGCGTTTCTGCACCGAACATCCGGATAGCGTTTTCGCAACCATCGGTCTGCATCCGACCGAGGTATTCGACAATTATGAAGCGGAACTGAATTTCATCGAAAGGGAATTGGCCTCTCCGGCCGTCCGCTATGTGGGCATAGGCGAGACCGGTTTGGATTTCTATCACGACCGCCGCTACGAAAAGGAACAGGCCGTGGCTTTCCGCCGTCAGATTGCCTGGGCGCGCGCCTATGACCTGCCG
>CAMWSI010000120.1 GCA_947176875.1 uncultured Bacteroidales bacterium | reverse complement strand
AACGATGTTGTAGAGGTCTTGCGCCTGGCAGTGATAGTCCGGAAACCTGGTCAGGTCGGTCTCGTTGCCGGCTATTTCCTGACGCGGGGCGTCGGCGATACGGGCGGCCGGTTGCGGGTGGTTCGTGCCGATGAAATAATAAGTCCGGTCGCTGTAAGTGTGTTGCCGGTGCGTGAAAGCCGGCAGGGATGCGTTCGCGTCCGGCTCGTAGAGCCAGACGACGGGCGATTGGCCGTAGAACAGAAAATAGTCGCCGGGATCGAAACGGCCGTCCCCGCCGTCGTACATCGCAATCGGCAGGTCGGTCAAATCGTCGTAAATATCGGCCGTGTTGAGTGTCGGCAACGGGCCGGCCCGGTTGCCGTAAAGCGCGATGCGGTCGCTCGGTACGGCGGATTGCAACAGGCCTTCGCGCCGGAGGTCTTCGTATGTGATGCGGTAGATGCCGCTGGTCGCTACGCCGACGCGTAAAGTGGGGCCATAGGAAAGCATGGAGGCCGTGCGGATATTCTTTTCGGGTGATCCGGTTCCGGTTCTTGCGCGGTCGGCCGTCCCGTTTCCGTAAACCCCGGCACGCAGGCGGAAAGACGTCAGCAGTTCGTATTCCCCCGTGGCGGGATGGCGTCGGATAGGAAAGATGGTGCCGGATAGCCGGTGCGTGCCGCGGAATTCGACGGTACCGCATTGTAGCGTGAAATCGTCGGCAATCAAGGCGTCATGGGGGCGTATGAGGCGGGTTTCCCAAGACGAGGCCGGCCGGAACGCGATCGTGTCCCAGCCGCAGGCGGCGTCCGCCGGATCCGCGGTGTTTGCGGCCGTCAGGTCGAAGCAATAGACGGGGAGCGGGAAAAACGCCGTTCCCTCCGAAATGGCGTTTTCAAACGAAACCGTCATCAGGATATCGGCTCCGAAACCGCGGTCGAGTCGGTAAGGGCCTGTTTCCCAATGAAGCGTGTCGGCGAATGTCAAGACACCGTCAGTGGACGCGGTCGTATGCGCCCGGTCGAAGTCTTGTGCGCTGGAAAGGCCGACGGCTAAAAGGCATAAGAGTATCGTTATTTTGGATTTCGGCATAAGTTCAGGCATATATTCGGCGGCCGAGCGGTCTATCCATTCGGCCTCAATTTACAAATATAAGTAATATTCGCTAAATATGCCATCTGCAAAACCTGTGCCGCGTGCGGAGCGGGCGTATGCCGGTCAGAAGGGCTGATAATCGCATAAAACCGTGTCGGTCAGGCGCAGGACGGGCGGTGTCTGCAAACGTTTGTACGCGCTGTTCCGCAGCAGTCGCAACACCTTTTCCACATCGGCCTGCGGCAGGCCTTGCGCCACGAGTTCCGCCACACCCAGGTTCTGTTCCAGATGACCGCGCAGGATGCGTTCCATCAAATCGTAGTCGGGCAACGAGTCGCTGTCTTTTTGATTCGGCCGCAGTTCGGCCGAGGGGGCTTTGGCGATGCAGTTGGGCGGTACGGTTTCGCGTTCGCGGTTGAGGTGGCGCGCCAGATTGTAAACCTGGCTTTTGTATAGGTCGCCGATGACGGAAAGGCCGCCGACGAGATCGCCGTAAAGCGTGCCGTAGCCGCAGGCTGATTCGCTTTTGTTGGACGTATTGAGTACGAGGCCGCCTTTCTTGTTCGATACCGCCATGAGCAGGTTGCCGCGTATGCGGGCTTGCAGGTTTTCTTCGGCCAAGCCGAAAGGCGTGTTTTTGAAAATAGGGGCCAATTGTTGTAAAAATGACTTGTAAAGCGGCTCGATCGCGATGATTTCGTAGGCGATTCCGGTATTCCGTGCCAACTGTACGGCATCGTTTACCGAGTGATCCGTCGAGAAACGGGACGGCATCATAAGCCCGAAGACGTTGTCCGCGCCGAAAGCTTCCACCGCCAGCGGCAGGACGACCGCCGAGTCGATGCCGCCCGACAGGCCTACGATTGCGGATTTGATACCGTTGCGCCGGCCGTAGCCGCGTATGCCGCACGCCAACGCCCCGTGTATCAGGGCGGTTTGATCCGTATGGTCCGGCTTGGTCCGGCCCGCCGGAGACGGTGCCGCGATTTGCGGCGCGGCGTTCTGTCCGTGGGGTAGGGATTCTGCAAACAGCGGCAAACCCGTGCGTTTTTGCCCATAGTCGGCGAAGATGGCCGAACCGCCTGTCAGGATATGGTAATCCCGTTCGCCGGCCTGATTGACATAGACCGTCGTCTCGGCCGCGGCGGCCGCCCGTAGCAGGCGTCGGTCGCGTTCGGCTTCCTTGTCGATGACCAGCGCGTGGCAATCGGCCAAGAGCAGCAGGTCGGGCCGGAGGTTGTCGGCCTCCGTATGGACATGCGCCTCGTCGGCGGCGCAGACCAGGGCTTTGCGCCCGTCCGGCAGTTGGAACGCGAGGCGGCCGGCGGCGCGTTCCGCCTGTCCGTTCCGCGCGGCGATGAATAGAGGGGCATAGCCGCCGTCCCGCAAGGCAAGCGGTATGTCGAAGACGAGCAGGGTGGAGCCCGTGGCGGCAATCAGGGCTTCGGCCGCCTCGCAATAAGCTTTGACGTAGGCGGGCGATTGCAGCCGCCGGCCGGGCTTGAAGCCGCAGACCGCCTGCAAGGGCGCCGCCACAACTTCGGCGCCGGCCGCCGCGGCCTTTTCATAGGCTTCGGCGATGATGCGCGTGTTTCCGTTTATGTCGTCGGCCGCAAAGGCCGCTTGGATGAGGGCGATGTTCATGGATGTGTCGGTTTTGGCAAAGTGGGCGATGGTGCGTAGGGAAGCCGGGGATCCGTATCAAAACGTGATGCCCGCGAAAATCTCGAATTGTTGCGGTTTCATGTGCGGGTAGGTGCCGCCCGGCCGTTCATGATGTTTGGAAAAAGCGTCTAGGAAGCCGTAGCGGTAGCCTATGCCGAAGCGCAGGGCCAACGCGTCCGCCACCTGATACGACGCCCCGAACCGTGCGCCGAGGGCGACTTGCCACAGATTGACGCCTTTGTTGAATTTGCCTTCGCGGATCAACGTGCCGTCGATAATCGGCGCGGTCTTCCCTGAAGCGGCGAGAAAGGAAAAGTCATCGTAAGTGTCCCGGTACTTGGCTAAAACGCGTATGCCGAAGTGGCCGGCCACCGATCCGAAAACGCGCCAGCCCTGCATGGCGTGGCTCTGGACGCGAAACACAACGGGAATTTCGATATAGGAGGCCGTGTAACTGCGTAAAACCTGATTGTAAGAGGAAAATCCGAGTTGGCCGTATTGGTTCACATAGTCGGACGGGAATTGCAGGCGTCCGCCGGTCGTGTTGAACGAAACGCCCGTGCCGAGGAACATGTAATATCCCAAATCGAAATCAACCGAAAGCGTAGGGTTTACGATGGCGCGGCAACCTTTGCGGTCGAACGGCCGGTCGATGTTCGCATACCAGTTGAATACGGGCGCGACATCGAAGGATACGTACACGAGTTTGCCCTGCCGGGCCAGCGGGTTGCGCGGCTTGTCCGCTTTCTGCCTGTCCGCGGGCTTGCGTCCGGGTTTTGCATTGACGGCCGGCGCCGAGGTCGTCGCCACTTCGTAGGTCGGGGTGGCGGGCGGGTTGGTCGGCCGGGGTGTCGTGCCGCTTGTGCGGTTCAGCGCGGTGGCCGGCGTGGATAAGGGCGTTTCCGTTTCGGAAGCAGGTTGCGGCTTGGTGGCCGTGCCGATGTCCTGACCGCCGCCGTTCCGCAATACGTAGGCGGGGCTGTCTATGAAAACGGGTTTGTTGGATTGGGCCGCCACGGAGGTCGAGAACGAGGCGGAGCCGTTCAGCAGGAAGACCGCCGCCAGAATCCATGCTGTTTTTTTCATTTTTTTAGTAATTTTGTAGAATCAGTGAGTAAGGTATCGGTTGTTATGCAAATAAATGCAAAAGCCGGGCGCAGATTTCAAACTTGTCTGAAAGTCTGCCGGGGTGTCCGATATATCTGTGCACCAGCACAAATATACGGCAAAAAAGCGAAAAAAAGCAAAAGCCGGGGCGGTCGGCCGACTGTTTGCGCCGTCGGTCTCTGTTTTTTCATGTTTTTCCTGTTTGTCGATGCGGGGGTGGCACAGTCCACCATCGTTTCCACCGCATCGGAAGACATACATTTCGGCATACAGGCGGGGGGCGGTGTCCATACGACCTATCCGGCCAAGGGAACGCCTTGGACGTTCGGAAAGCCGCGGACCAAGGTCGGGTTCAGCGGAAGCGCGTTCTTTGAATGGGATTTCGCCAAATCCAGACAGTGGTTCCTGCATCTGGAACTGGGCGTCGGTTCCGCCACGTTACAGGCC
>CAMWSI010000119.1 GCA_947176875.1 uncultured Bacteroidales bacterium | reverse complement strand
GTCCAACCGTCTCAAGCATTTCAACCGGCCTATAGACGAAACATAAAGGCTTTTTAGCGTTCCGGTCGAACACAATCAAATCGTCCATGCCGTCGCCGTTCAAATCCAATACGGCGATGTGCGCGGCGTTCAGACCGCCGGCCCAGGCATTCGCCAAGACGCCTGTCCCGCCGTCCACGCGCGGCGCATCCGCACCCGCCTCCCGGAACGAAAACGGCAATACCGGCGGTTCTTCCACCCGCCAATCCGACACTGTCCGAAAGCCCGTCGCCTGCCCACAAACGCCTTGCCCCCAGCCTATAATGCAGTCCGTCAGACCGACAAAAGCCAACACCATCCCTATACGAAACACCGCTTGCACGTCTTTGGAATTTTATGCGAATATAAACAAAAAATCCGGCCACGCCCGCGACCGGATTCCATTTTTGAAGAGAGCCTCTCAAGAGATTCGAACTCTCGACCTGCTCATTACGAGTGAGCTGCTCTACCGCTGAGCTAAAGAGGCTTTTGGATCTAAGTCGAGATGACAAGATTCGAACTTGCGACCTCAACGTCCCGAACGTTGCGCGCTACCAACTGCGCTACATCTCGATCCCTTCGCACCCCTTCCGGCAACCGACGCCTCAATGACGTTTGGCTACCAAAAGGGTTGCAAAGATACATCTTTTTATAAAATTCTCAAAACGCCGAACGCATTTTCGAGAATTTTATCCGCTATTCCTTAGCGAACGAGCAATTTACCGCTGCCCAAACGTTCGCCCTGACGTTCCAACGTGTAGAAATACATGCCGGGCGTGAAACCGGCCACGTTGATTTCGGCTTCGGTCATGCCTTCCACGCTGCGGCTGTACAGCAACTGACCGCTTACACTGCGTACGTTCAGCACCACGGCTCCTTCCACGGCTTCCCACGTCAGACGCGCCGTTTCAACGGCCGGATTCGGGTAAACCGCCGTTTGCAAAGCTTCGGCCGCGTTTTCGTTGGCACTGCCCGTCGTAACCCAACGCACAACGAAATCCGTGCGGTTGAACGGATCTTCCTGTGCATAGAACGAATAATAGACAACACTCTCCCCTACATAGCCCTTCGGCGTATATTCCAAATATTGCGGACTCATATCGGTGGACTCCGTCAAACCCGGTTCCAACGGTTCCATACCCACTATACGATCCTGGGTCAGACACGCGCCAAACAAGCACCAATCGGTCGATGTACCGGGAGCCAAGAATTTAGCCCGTTCGGCCACCATCTTGACCGCTTCCGAACCGGTATTCTCGAACGTCATCTCGACATGCAACATCTTGGTGGCTTCCGTCGGACGCTCGATTTTGATGAATTTACTCTGAGTCACTTCCTGTCCGTCCACCGTCATGTTTATCGCGGCGCCCTCGGGTTTCCCCAATTCCCATTGCAACGTAAACGTCAGGGTTTCATCCGGTTTTTCCACGGTTGAAAACGTATAGGTAATACAGATGTCCTTACCGACATAACCGGCCGGCGTAATATCGAGATATTCTCCCGAACCCTCGAACATTTTACCGGCTTCCAATTCATAATCGGACGTAATTTCATTCAATGTCTTGCAATCCTGCCAAATACACCAACCGTCATGTACCCCTTCGGGCAGACTGGGCACTTTCGTCCCTTTCAATGTCACGGCCGTTTCGCCTGTGTTCTTGAAAATCGTAAACGCCCGCAACATGGCGTTACCCTCTACCGTGGCACGCGTAATGGTCAGCGTATCGCCTTCCTGCATCAACGTGCCGTTCACATAAATGTCCAAACTCTGCGCCTGTAAACCGCAAACGAAAGCAAGCGCCGACAGACATCCCAACAATATTCTTTTCATGGTTTCTATATATTTTGATTTTTTACTGATTCAATCCGACTTTCGTCGCATTCAGGATTTCGCGCGTTTCGCCATTGCAAAGCATGACCGCCACCGAAAGATTGGCCGTATTCCAGTTCGGATCCACACCGACGGTACCGGCATAATCGAACACCGTGCTGTCGGACGGTACGCCATCCAATACCTTGACGCCCCAGGCATCGATTGTGCGGCGCAAAACATGGTTATGCACATAACCGGCCTGCTCTTCGCCGGATACGACCTGGGTTACGGAAAAACCGTCCTCCAATATCATGGTCACAACTCGGATATCGCCGCTATCCTTATACGCCTGCGGGAAAAGCCCGTTAGCCGATACCGATATCGTGGAACCCGACAACGAAGCCGTCGCCTCTATCGTAGCCACCGGCACCTCGCCATAGACGCTGATAGCCTGACCACGCCAACGTCCACGCGCCAACGTTTCACCCGGAGCCTGCTTGCGGTTAATCAAACCGGCCGGTAAGCCGACAACTTGCCAATAGGCCGCGTATGTCGTGGCATCCGCACTGACCAAATTCACCTCGCCCTCAACCCTCGGCGTGGTTAAAGGTGCCAGAGCCTCCGTCGCCGCATGCAGTTCCACCACAATAATACGGTCTCCCATCAAGGTTTGCAGACCATGGGCGATATTCGCCGCATCCGGGCAATTCGTACACCCGACCCCCGTAAAATCTTCCAACACCACATATTTCCCCTGCCATTCGGGCAAATCGACGCTTATTCTCGTTTCATCTTCCGAAATCTTGTCGCAAGCCGTCCAGACCCACGCCCCTATGCCGGATAGCAACATCATCGATGCCAATATCTTCGCTTTCATTTTCTTCTTTTTTATACTTAGAACGTAGAGGTAATGCTTAACATCAGACCGTTGGAAGCCGGCAACGTGCGGCACACGCCGCCCGCGCACATGATACCCTCGCGAATACGCCCGTAGGATAACGCTATGCGCAACGCATCGTGCACGTATGCCGCCGACACATAGTAATAGTGCAGACGCTTGGCCGGATCGGGATTGCCGACATTCCAAAGGTCGGACACCGACAGGAACCATTGCGGCGCGAACGTGTATTCCAAGGTTCCCATCAACCAATCGCCGTCGTCCTGCTTCGTGTTCATATACTGTACTTCCAGACGCAAAGCGTGTTTCTTCAAGAACATATACGTAAAGTCGCCGACCACGATATGGGCCTTGACGAAATCGCCGTGCCCCTCCACAACCGCCTTGTTGTACTGCTGGTACATATACATCAACGTGGCCTTGAAATGTTTGTTGAACTTATGCGAGATTTCGAGGTTGGCATCCACGAAATAAATCGAATCGCTGACCGCGAACAGACCGGCCTTGTAGCCTTTCGTACCCATTTCGTGCAAGGCCGCGCCCTCCACCGGCTTTTCGTTCAAGGCCGTGGCGACCGACGCGTTCAACTTGACGTCCGTACCGTATTTGCCGCCCAAGGCCGTACCGCGTTTGAACTTATAGAAGATGTCGGCCTGGAATCCCACCTCGCCGTTGGGCTGGCACGCGTACGGATAGAAAGAGGCCACACTGTACGTATGCTGCCGCGTCAAAGCCGGCAGGTAGTTAATCATACCGTAATTGCCTTCTTCTCCCCGATCCGAACGGAAGCCCATGTTATCGACGCTCTTGGCCGACAACAGGATGCCGAAACCGCGCATCGAGTAGCCGGCGTTCAGCAACAAGGCCTGTCCGTTCTTGTAGATATAGCCGTTTTCGGCCGTCGGGTCGTTGGCCTTCCACGCATATTCGCCGCTGAACGTAAAGCCGTGGCTCTCCAAACTCAAGCGGCCGGCCGCCGAACCTACGTTTTGGGGCAAATTCAAACGATAATTGTTTTCGCCCACCGCAAAGTCTATGTTTTCCGTTTCCTGATACTTGGAGACGAAACTACCGCCTATGCGGATACGCGTCTCCCAATCGCGCATGGGCTTGATGAAATCGTTGAAAGACAAATCGGCATCCAAACCGCGTACCAAACCCTGCTTGTCCCAGAAATGACGCTGCGTCCCCACAACCCCCTTGATTGTGATACCCTCGGTGGGCGTCACGACGGCCCGTGCGCCGAAAATGGAATTATCCAGACCGATGTTCCAATCCTGATAGGCGCGCAACAGCATGCCCGAACCGAACTGTTCGTAAAAGTTACCGACCGTCACATCGATCATGTTGCCGGAAAAACGCGCGAAATAATAAGGTACGCCGGCGCCGTCGTAACGGGCGTCGTAGCCCAGCATCGGCTTGAAATAGCCTTCAAAACGCGCGCCCATCGAAAAACGGCCGTTCGTATATTGCAAATAGGCGTAACTGTTGCTTCTGAATTTTTCGGGTACGTCCTGTGCGCCTATCGCCGAGTCTTTCTGATATATCTGCGCGTCTATCTGTATGTTACCGGACAATACGCCGCGGCTCATAAC
>CAMWSI010000118.1 GCA_947176875.1 uncultured Bacteroidales bacterium | reverse complement strand
GCATACGCGACCTCGTACGGGCTCGTGGGCTCGGAGAGGTGGATAAAGAAAGTGGGTATGTTCGGCTTCTATCCCAACCCCGACCTGAAATCGGAACGGAGCCTGAACATGGAACTCGGCATACGGCAGATGTTCCGTCTGGGCGCGATCCAAGGCTTTTTGGACGTGGCCGGCTTCCATCAGATTTACAACAACTACATCGAATTCTTCTTCGGGCCGTGGAACCGTGGCGCCAATACGTTGGAACAATACGGCTTCCGCTATTTCAACACGGGCAAGGCGACGATTTCGGGCGTGGAGGCCTCGCTGACGTTCGAGGCCGAATTGGCCGATTTCGTGAACCTGCAGACGATGCTCAACTACACGTATTCGCTGCCCGTCTGCCGCGACCGCGACTTCGTCTATGCCACGACCAACGCCGGCTTGCCGACCGAACACCACTACACCTACGAAAACAGTGCTTCCGACCCCTCCAAGGGCATCCTCAAATACCGCATCCAGCATATCGCCAAATTGGACGTCAACCTCAATTTCCTCCAACGCTTTACCGTGGGCGTGGGCTTACAGTATATGAGCGCGATGAATATCGTGGACCGCCTGTTTTTGGATTTGGACAAACGGGCGGAAGACCATGCCGGATGGTTGGACTTGATGCCGAATACGGTCATGCCGTTCGACGGCATGGTCGATTGGATGGAGAAGCACAAGAACGGTTCGTTGATTTTGGACCTGCGCGCGAGCGTGGAACTGGGGGCATTCACGATTGCCGTCATGGTGAACAACCTGCTCAACAGCACCTATGCGTTGCGCCCGCTATGTGTCGAGGCGCCGCGTCTGACTAAACTGCAGGTCGTCTATCGCTTTACCGAGAAATTCAAGGAGAAAAAATCAGAATAATCAATCAATAACAGATAACCCTAAAAAAGACCATAATGAAAAAGACTTTGGTATTGTTGACCGCCTTATTGACGGTTAGCCTCGCTTGGGCGCAAACCTTGCCCGACGGCGGTTTCGAAGAATGGAAAACCGGCAAGACCCACGAAGGAACGACGTATGACGACTTGGCCAATCCGTTTTGGCAAACGTTGAACGTACTCTCCACCTTGCCGCCCGAAATGGGAACCGGCCCCGTCGTTGTTTTCAAAGAGCAAGGTCAACACGGCTATTGCCCTAAAATGGAATCGAACGAACTGACACTGGGCGAAAAGACGATTTTCCTGCCCGGCGTAGTCGGCGCCATTACCGTCATCATCGACAAACAGACGGCGCAATTCGGCCGTCCTTATACCGGCCGTCCGGAAGCGCTGAAAGGCGTTATGAGATACAAGCCCGTCAACAACGATTCGGCGGCCATTTTCGTAGAAGTTTATAAGACAAGCGAAAGCGGACAACGCCAAATGATAACCCGCAATGAAGTCATTTACAAAGAATCTGTCGCGGATTGGACGGAATTCAATATTCCGCTTGACTATCTGTCCGACGAAACACCCGACTCCATCTGCGTACTCTTCGTTTCGAGCGCGGGCTACGACTTCGAAGACCTTTTCAACTGCAAGGGTCAGATAGGCAGCACGCTCTGGGTGGACGATTGCCGCTTCGTCATAGACGGCAACGATCCGGGTGTACCCGGCACCGATCCCGGCACCGCCAACGAAACGGCCAATATGCTTAATGTGAACGTTTACCCCAACCCGGCGACGGATGTCTTGAACGTGACGGTGGAAGAAAACGCCCAACTGACGGTTTTTGACCAAGCCGGCCGCGTATTGTTGCAACAGCCCGTACAGGCGGGCGAAAACGCGTTGAACATCGCCGAACTCAAAGCCGGTTTCTATACGTTCCGTGTGACGGGCGCGCAGAAGAACGGCAGCGGTAAATTCATCAAACGCTAAATTTTGATACTGTTTCCGGATAAAAGCCGACTCTCTCTGAGAGTCGGCTTTTATCGTTTTCAGACAGCATTTCGGTAATTTTTTTACCCGCAGCTCAATATTGCCTCAAAAACAACATATTTTATTGATAATATTACCCTTACAAAATATCCTATATATTATTGTACGCGCGCGAAGACGAAGTTCGGTATTTTAGTCGGACAAGTCTCGTTGCCATCGCTTACTTTTGCACGTTTCAAAAAGCGATATAAGCGTTTTATGCCATTATATCGCACAAAAACAAATCCATATGAAAAAGCATCTGTATGCTTTATCGTTGTCCATCTGCTTGGCGTTCGGCTTCGGCGCGACCGCCACGGGACAGGTTACGGAAAAGAACGGCACGCCACAGGCCCCCAACTACGACTTCGAGGTGTGGGATAATCCCGAACCATGGGGCTGGAATTCGAGTTCGTGCTTTGAAGCGGGAAATTCCGCCTCCAAGTATAAACAAAACCAATCCGTATGGTTCTCCAACGACACTCGGCCAAAAAGCAAGGGACAATTCTCCGCATACATCAAAGTGACCCAATCCAGTTGGTATCATTACAAAATTCCTTTCGGCACCACCTCGTATGAGGCCATGGGTACGCTGACCACCGGAACGCTGTATTACTACGACGACAAGGGCAACACCAAATCCTGCCTCTACACGCATACCGGCGACAATTCAAAAAAATGGGCCTTTACGGGCCGTCCCGACTCGGTCGTGTTTTGGGTCAAGAAAGGCGCCAACGGCGGACGCCCGGCCGATTTCACGCTCTACCTCCACAACAACGCCAAATTAGAAGACCGTAATCCGAACGGTACGGCCGTAGGCACCGTCATCGGTTCGGCTTCCTGCAAAATCACGAACACCGACTGGCAGCGCATCAGCCTGCCGATTCAATACGCCGGCGACGCAACGCCCGCCTACCTGTTGGCCAGCTTTACGGCCGGCAACAACTTCCGCGAAGTAGTGGAAGGCGACGAACTCTACGTGGACGACTTGCTGTTCATCTACCAACCGAGCCTGCACATCGACGTAGATACCGTCATTCCCGTGCCGGTCCGCAAGTCCGAGGCCTTTGCCGACCTCGAAATCCCGTTTACGCTCAACGGCACGATGAGTCCGTTCAACCTCGAGGCCGACAACATCGTCTATGCCGAACTCTCGGACGAAAACGGCTCTTTCGCCCATCCGCTGACCGTAGGCGAAATGACGACCGACGAAAGCGGCACGATAGCCTGCCGGATTCCATCCGATCTGAAAATCAGCGGCAACTCCGGCTACCAATTGCGGTTGCGCGCCACGAACTACCCGATTCTGAGCGAGAACACGGTTGCATTGGATTTACATTACGTCTATCGACTGACCGTAGAGGCAAGTCCGGTCTGGGCCGCCGACGTCAATACCGTGGATACGCTTTTGCGCGAGACATCGGTCTATACGGCCGTATGCGAAAACGTCCGGAGCGGACTGCATCTGCAAAACTGGCTGCTGAACGGCGAAGCGGTTTCGGACGCCTTGTCGCACACGCTGACAATGGATCAGGACTACACGCTGACGGCACAATTCGACACGAACTACTACGCCATGACCCTACAGGCCGGCATCGGCGGCGGTATTGAACTGAACGGCATCCAAGTGACGGACGGGCAAAACCGCTACGAAACCGAAATGATTCACAATGCGGTGCCGAGCCTGAACGCCACGGCCGATTTCGGTTATCATTTCCGCGAATGGCGGTTGGACGGCCAAACGTTCTCGACCGACAATCCTTTGGCCTGCACCGTGACCGCTCCCGTCAACCTGACCGCCGTCTTCGACACCAACATTTACGAAATTTCGTTTTCGGCCGTTCCGGCCGAAATGGGTACGACGACCAGCAGCGGCGCACACAGGCACTTTACGTCCGTTAGTTCGACGGCCGAAGCCGCCGAATATGCCCAATTCCTGCATTGGCGGAAAGCCGGCGAGACAGAGGCGTTTTCTTACGAGGAAACACTGACCATCGAATCCGTCGGTGCGGCGGCCGCCTACGAAGCGGTCTTCGCCTCGCAGACTTTCCACGTGACGACCGCGGCCGAACCGGCCGGATGCGGCCATACGGCCGGCGACGCGACCTACGAAGCCTTCCCGCTGACGGCTCAGGCGAAAGTGGAGGCCTCGGCCGCCGAAGGTTATCATTTCACCTATTGGACATACGCGCTTGACGGCCAGAATCAGACCGAACGTCCGACCGACAATCCGCTCGTCTTTTTAGAAAACGGCCACATCGCGCACAATTACGCGTTCACGGCACATTTCGACCTGAACCGCTACGCGCTGACGGCCGAAGCCGAACACGGCGCGGTAACAGGCACCGGTACATTCGACCACAACACCGGTGTGACGATGAGCGCGACCCCCGATT
>CAMWSI010000117.1 GCA_947176875.1 uncultured Bacteroidales bacterium | reverse complement strand
ATCGTATTGGCATCCACATACGTGACCACACCGTCTCCCTCCGCATTGATCAATACGCGGGAATCCTGCGCCACATGCGGTTCCAAGCCCGTTCCGACAATAGGCACTTCGGGCTGCAACAGCGGTACGGCCTGACGCATCATGTTCGATCCCATCAACGCACGGTTGGCGTCGTCGTGTTCCAGGAACGGAATCAACGAAGCCGCGATAGAAGCGATCTGGTTAGGCGCGACGTCCATCAAATTGACATCCTCTTTGGCTACAATCGGGAAGTCGGCCAAATGCCGTACCTTGATGCGGTTGTTCTTGATTTGTCCGTCGGTTTCAATAGCCGTGCAGGCCTGAGCGATAATCTTGTCCTCTTCCTCTTCGGCTGTCAGATAAACCGGTGCCTCATCAATGGCCACCTTGCCGTTTTCCACCTTATAATAAGGGGTCTCGATAAAGCCCAGTTTATTGATGACGGCAAAAACGCAAAGCGATGAAATCAGACCGATGTTCGGCCCTTCCGGCGTTTCAATCGTACACAGACGTCCGTAATGCGTATAGTGAACGTCGCGCACCTCGAAACCGGCCCGTTCGCGCGAAAGACCGCCGGGTCCCAAAGCCGAAATACGACGTTTGTGCGTGATTTCGGACAAGGGATTCGTCTGGTCCATGAACTGCGAGAGCTGGTTGGTTCCGAAGAATGAATTGATAACGGAAGACAACGTCTTGGCATTGATCAAATCCATCGGCGTGAACACCTCGTTGTCGCGAACGTTCATTCTCTCGCGGATCGTACGGGCCATGCGGTTCAGCCCGACCCCGAACTGGGCGTACAACTGTTCGCCCACCGTACGGATACGCCGGTTGCTCAAGTGGTCGATATCATCGACTTCGGCATGTGAGTTTATAAGCTCTATCAGGTGTTTGATAATACAGATGATGTCTTCTTTCGTCAGAACACGCACATCCAACGGCGTCGTCAGATCCAACTTGCGGTTGATCCGGTAACGCCCCACCTCGCCCAAATCGTAACGCTTGTCCGAAAAGAACAGTTTTTCGATGATACCGCGTGCCGTCTCTTCGTCTGGCGGTTCGGCGCTTCTCAACTGACGGTAGATGAATTCGACCGCTTCCTTGGCGTTGTTGGCCGCATCTTTCTGCAAGGTATTGAAAATGATGGAGCAGTCCAAATTGCTGTCATTTTCCTCTTTGTGAATCAACACGGTTTTGATACCGGCATCTACAATCATATCGATGTGACGCTCCGACAATTCGGTCTCACGATCGATGATAACTTCGGTGCGCTCAATGGAAACGACCTCGCCCGTATCTTCATCTACGAAATCTTCAACCCAAGAACGAACGACGCGCGCTGCCAGACGCGTACCTATATATTTTTTCAACCCGGCCTTGCTGACCTTGATTTCCTTGGCCAAGTCGAATATTTCCAAAATATCCTTATCCGTTTCATAACCGATCGCCCGAAGCAAGGTCGTGATAGGCAACTTCTTCTTACGATCGATATAAGCGAACATCACGTTGCTGATGTCGGTGGTGAATTCCATCCAAGAACCCTTGAACGGAATGATGCGGGCGGAATACAACTGCTGGCCGTTCGAGTGGTAACTCGTGCCGAAAAACACGCCCGGCGAACGATGCAATTGGGATACGATGACACGCTCGGCACCGTTGATGATGAACGAACCGCTCGGCGTCATATAGGGAATCATACCCAAATAAACATCCTGAATAACATCTTTGAAATCTTCATGTTCCGTATCCGTGCAGGAAAGTTTCAATTTGGCTTTCAACGGCACGCTATACGTCAGTCCCCTGTTTAAGCATTCGTCTATGCTGTAACGGGGCGGATCTATGAAATAATCCAAAAATTCCAATACGAAATTGTTGCGCGCATCCGTAATCGGAAAATTCTCTGCAAAAACTTTATACAGCCCCTCGTCAACCCGATTTTCCGGATTGGTCTCCAATTGGAAGAAGTCGCGGAACGACTTCAACTGGATATCCAGAAAATCTATATGCTCCGCCGGTTTGGTCGAAGCGAAATTTATCTTTTTTATCGTTTTCGTAGACAACGTAGTAGGGTTTTAGTAATACAAATTTTGGACAACAACACCATAAACCAAAATAAGGAACACGGCTTCTATAAATAAAAGCCATGTTCCTTGACCTTAGAACGAAAGAAGAAACTATTTCACTTCCACTTCCGCACCGGCTTCTTCCAAGCTCTTCTTCAAAGCTTCGGCTTCGTCTTTCGCGATGCCTTCCTTAACCGGTTTCGGTGCAGCGTCCACCAATTCCTTGGCTTCTTTCAAGCCGAGGCTGGCCAACTCTTTTACGAGCTTGACTACCGCCAACTTGTTGGCACCGGCGTTTTTCAAAATCACGTCGAAAGAACTCTTTTCTTCGGCAGCACCGGCACCGGCGGCAGCGGCACCGGGAGCGGCTACGGCTACAGCCGCGGCAGCGGGTTCAATACCATATTCTTCTTTCAATACGTCCGCTAATTCCTTTACTTCCTTAACGGTCAAATTTACTAACTGTTCTGCTAAAGCTTTAATGTCTGCCATTTTATTTAATTTTTTAATGGTTACTAATTAATTTTTTGTGTTTACCTTACGTTTATTCGGCTCTTTCCGAAAGCGTCTTTACCACGCCGGCCAATGTACGCGGCGCCGATTCCAGCGCACCCAATACACCTTGCAACGGCGACTGCAACAGGCCGATTACCTCGCCTATCAACTCGGACTTGGACTTGATATGGGCCAAAGCATCGAGCGTCTGGTCGCCGACATAGAACGATTCTTCTACATAAGCGCCTTTCAGCACCGGTTTTTCGGAAGCTTTACGAAATTCTTGAATCAATTGGGCGGGCGCATTGTTGATTTCCGATAGCATGACGGCTGTCGTGCCTTTCAACACCGGGAACAACTCGCTGTAATCCACGTCCGTTTTTTCCAAGGCTTTCTTCAGTAAGGTATTCTTCACCATGATCAATTTCACGTTCTTCTTGAAGCACAACCTTCTGAGCTTGCTTGTATCCGCCGCATTCAAACCTGCGATGTCGGTAATATACAAGTGCGGTCTGGCAGTAACTTCAGCGAAGATCGATTCCACAACCTGGCTTTTCTCTTCTTTCTTCATACCTTGTTAATTTACCAAATTTGTTTTTTGTTCGGACTGACTAAATAGACTTCGGATCAATCTGAATCCCCGGACTCATCGTGCTGGAGATATAAACGCTCTGCATGTAAGTTCCCTTAGCGGCAGAGGGTTTCAGTTTGAGGATGGTTTGGAGTACTTCCCGCGCATTGTCGGCGATTTTCTTCGCATCGAAGGAAACCCGCGCCACCCCGGTATGGATAATACCGAATTTGTCTACTTTGAAGTCGATCTTACCGGCCTTGACTTCCTGTACGGCCTTGCCTACCTCCATCGTAACCGTTCCGGTTTTGGGGTTAGGCATCAAACCGCGCGGGCCGAGGATTTTACCCAGGGCACCGACTTTAGGCATTACGTTCGGCGTGGTAATAACAACGTCAATGTCCGTCCAACCGCCTTTGATTTTTTCCACGTATTCATCCAATCCGTAGAAATCGGCTCCGGCAGCTTTAGCTTCCTCTTCCTTATCCGGCGTACACAATACCAATACGCGAACCTGTTTACCGGTTCCGTGCGGCAAGGCCACGACCCCGCGAACCATTTGGTTGGCTTTACGGGGATCCACGCCCAAGCGTACATCCAAATCGATAGAGGCGTCGAACTTCGTGAAGGTAATGTCCTTAACCAGGCTGGCCGCTTCGTCTAAGCTGTACAACTTGGTCTTGTCTACCTTGGCTAAAGCTTCTTTTCTCTTTTTAGATATTTTTGCCATTGATAGTTGTTTGTTTTTAAGTTTCAAGCCCTCCCGGGCTTATTCATCTTTGAATAAATTACAAGGCGGGCATATCGCCTTTAACCTCAATACCCATACTGCGGGCGGTACCGGCAACCATTTTCATGGCGGCTTCGACCGTAAAGCAGTTCAAATCGGGCATTTTGGCTTCAGCGATGGTTTTTACCTGATCCCAAGTCACGCTGGCTACTTTGTTACGGTTAGGTTCGGCAGAACCTTTCTTGGCTTTGGACAACTCCTTAAGCTGAACCGCAACGGGAGGCGTCTTAACGATGAAGTCAAACGATTTATCGGCGTACACCGTGATGATAACGGGCAATACCTTGCCGGCGCTATCCTGCGTACGTGCGTTAAATTGTTTGCAGAACTCCATAATGTTGACACCCTTGGCACCCAAGGCCGGACCCACGGGGGGCGAAGGATTGGCA
>CAMWSI010000116.1 GCA_947176875.1 uncultured Bacteroidales bacterium | reverse complement strand
GTCCGCCAGTACCCATTGTAAGAACTCGTGGCCATAGAACGGTTCGGCGGTAACGGTCACTTTGCCGAGATAGGGTTGTTCCAGACCTCCGGTATAGGAAACCGCTCCCATGCCGGCATCCGCACTCTCGGCCGAAAAAGCGAACAAGACCGGTTCGAATACGGCGTAAACGGTGGTGTCGGACGTCGTGGTGAGTGTCCAAGGATTGGAAGTGCTGATTTTGCGTCCGGCCGCATCTGCGAAATGCGCGAAGCGGTAATGTGCCGCGTCCCGGACGCTGGCCGCGAACGTCGTCTGGCCGTTATGCACCGATGTGACGGTGCCGCCGGCATTCTGTGTCGTGCCGCCGGCCGTCATCGTAACTGTTCCCAAGTCGGGATTCCGGTTTACGAGGCGGATTGTATAGGTGTTTGTATCGAAGACGGCTTCGGCCGTCGTTTCTCCGGCAACGGTAAAGGTGTAGGGGTTGGCTGTGGCGGTTGTGGTCTCGGTCGAACCGTCCACGCTCAACCGCCATTCGGTAAAATGGTTGCCCTCTGTCGGCAGGGCGGTAACGGTCGCCTGCGTGCCGAATTCATACTGGCCGTCGCCGCGCGTGCGGCCTTTGTGGGCAGTGGCGGTACGGGTCGTCAAGTCGTAGGGCAGTGGGGCGAATACGGCACGGTAGGCCATATCGTGTGTCGCAACGTCTTCGTAGGTCGGTTCCGTGCCGAGCCATTCCTCCGGATCCGCGGTCTGCCAGCCGACAAAACGGTAGCCGGCGGCCGGTCGCGCGCTCAATCGGAAACCGTCGCCGTGCATCAGCGTGACCGCGCCGGCGGGCGCTTGGCCGCCCGCCGCAGGCTGAATTTCAGCCTGCCCGGCCGCCGCAGGCCGGCTCTCCGCTATGGTCAGCCTATAAGTCCGCTTCCCGAAGACGGCTTTCAGCCGCGTGTCGTCCGTCAGATTTTCAACCGTATAAGTCGGGGTGGTACCGATTATCCGTCCCGTTTCATCCTCCCAGCGTGCCAATTGAAAGCCGTTGGCCGCCACAGCTTCGAGCGGGATGTGTTGGCCGACCGGATGATTACCGGTATTGCTGACCGTGCCGGCTCCTTCCGGTTCGATACCGACGGATACAGTCGCTAAATCCGTGTTGAAATCGACTTCTATGCGTACGTTGTTCTCCTTGACCGTATAGCGGATTTGTTCCGTCTTTCCGAGACTTCCGCTCCCGCCTTGCCGGTACCAGTCCGTCACTTTGTAGCCGTCGGCCGTGGCTTGTGCGTAAAGCGTCAGCGTACTGTCGTAGGGCAACTTGGCTTCCACCGTCGTGCCGAAAGTCATATTGTCGAAGCTGACTTGTCCTTCTTTCCTGTTGCCGGCCACCGCCAGAATGACCTTATAGGAACGGGGCGTGAAAACCGCCTGAACGGTACGGTCTTCGTCCATTTTCAGGCTCAGGACGTCGGCGCTCCCCAAAAGCTTGCCCGCCGCGTCGCGCCAACCGTCGAATGTATAACCGTCGGCCGCCACGGCTTGCAGGCCGGCGGTCGCACCATGTTCGTAAAGGCCGGTGCCGGTTATTGCACCGCCTTGGGCGGGAACGGCTGCGGCGGCCGCCAACTTACGTTTCAGCGTAAAGACGGCCGTATAAGTCTGCCCGGCGGAAACCGGCACGGTCAAAGCCGCCGTGAGGCCTGCCGTGTCCGAAAGATGTCCGCCGCGGTACCAATAGCGGAATTCGTAGCCTTCGGCCGCATGCGCGTTTAAGCGGGCTTCATCCCCGTACGCGTAAGAGCCGCCGCCGTCTGCGCTCCCGAAGCCGGCAGGTTCTGCCGTGGCGGTAATTTCATATCGTTCGCGCGTGAATATTGCTGTCAATTGTCTGTCGGCCGTCGCTTGAAACGGATAGACGGGCTGTTTTGAGAGTGATTGGGAGGTGGTTGCATCGAGCCATTCTTCGAATATGTAACCTTCGGCGGCAACCGCTTTCAACTGGACGGACGATTGGAACACATAGTCGCCCTCTCCTTCCACGTGTCCGCCTTGTTCGGGTTCCGCCATAGCCGCGATGCGGAAAACTATCGGTTTGAAAACGGCGGTACACGTATAGTCGGTCGAGATCCGTCCCGATACGAGCGTCATCGGATTGTCCGTGTTGTCATCCGTCTTCTGGCCGTCTCCGCGTTCGATGGTCCAATGCGAGAACGTATAACCGGCTTTGGGTTCGGCCGTCAGTTCGATTTTTTGCGGCGTCTGTGCGCTGTAAGCACCGCCGCCCTCCGCATTGCCGCCCGTCGCGGGAGAGGCCACGGTCGCCACGCGGTAAAAAGTTTCCGCAAACACGCCTGTGATGCGGGCTGCCGCCGTCACGTTGTAAACGAACGGATTGTCCTTGCTCAGCGTGTCGCCGTCGGCGTTGATCCAAGCGATGAACCGGCAATAAGGATTGGGGGACGCCTGGAGGGTGGCGGCGGATTGGAATTTATAGGTGCCGCTGCCTTCGACACGTCCCAGGGCGGTGTTGTTGGTCGTAACGGTCAGATTGAATTGTTGCAGGTCGAAACGCGCCGTCAGCTGCAGGTCGCGTACGATGGGAAACGTATAGTCGGCGGCGTTGTCGAGCAAGGTCGTACCGTCGTAAAAGCCGACGAAACGGGAACCGTAGGCCGGCAAAGCCGTCAGACGTATCGGCGTATTGTGGACAAAACGTCCGTCCGCCGTCTGGGGAGATACGGACACTTCGCCCTCGCCTTCGGTCTGCAATTTGAAATCGTAATAATTGGTGTCGAAATGCGCCGTCAAAGTACGGTTGCGGGTTACGGTAAACGTATAGGTCGCGTCCGCCCCCTCTATGCGGTTGCCGTTCTCGCTCCAATGCGAGAAGTGGTTGCCGGGCGTGGCGGCGGCCGTCAGTGTGGCTTGCGTACCCTGTTTGTAGGTTTGGCTTCCGCTTACCGTACCGCGGCTCGGTGCGGAGGCTTTGCCTTCGATGTAATAACCCCTGAAAAGTTCGATGTCTTTGCCGTTGTCTTCCGAAACGCGCGGATAGTTCGTGGAACGGACACGGATGCGGTAACCGTTGCCGACCGGTAGCGTAGGCGGTAGGGAAGCCGTGACGCTGCCGCTTTCGTCGGTCGTGAGGCGGCCTATTTCGGTGGCGTGGTCGAACGAACCGGTGGCATCCGACAGTTCCGCGATAACGATATTGTCGTCGCCCATTTGCGGCGACATCGTACCCGTGATGCGGAACGGCACCTCCAGCGTCACGTTCTCGCCGTCGCGCAAGCCTATGGCCGTCGTATTGAAATTGTTGAGACGTAAGGTCGGGTTATAGACAAAGAAAATGTCATCTATGAGAAGTTCGTCGTTATTGTTGCCGCCGCCCGGTGTTTTGTTGGTCGTGAACGAGGCGAGCACGTATTGAGCGTCGTTCGTCGCGCCGGTCTTGATAAAAGGGGCGGAAAAACGTTGCCAGCCGTCGGTGGCCGAAGGATTGATTTTGGCCTGCGCCACAATCTGGCTACGTTCGAAACCGGGGTCTATCGTCCGGTTGTCGTTGTGGATAAGTACATTGACCTGCGCTTGTTCCGAACCCGATTTCGGTTTGAACCAAAGCCAGACCACCAGAGAGTCCGGCACCGTCGTCTGTCGCCAGAAAAAGCCTTCGTTGCCGCGGTCGGTATAATTGTGGTTGGAGGCATCCGTGGCGGTCGCGCTCCCCATGTTGATGCGTCCCGTCGTCACGTTGCCGTTGGCGACGACCCCCAGGACCTCCGTCGAATAGATGCGCAGGTAGTAGGCGCCTTTGCTACCCGGCCGTCCGCCGCTTTCCTTGCTCAGGCGTTGTGCCTTTCCGGCACTCGCGATACCGCTGGCGGTGGCTGTCATGAACGAATTCCAACCTTGCGGCTCTATGCTGGAGCTGTTTTCGTTATCATATAGTTCGAAACCGCGGTTGGGCAATTGTTCGGTGCCGTTGTGCGTTTGCGCGTACGACATCGAACTGCCGGCCGCCGCGATACAAAAAAAGGCTGCGCGAGCGAGCCTTTTTTTGACGATAGGTAAAACATTCATACCTGTTAGAGTTTTAGCGCTTTGCCTTTGACCACTTTGCCGCTGTTGCGAACGATGCGGTAGATGTACAGCCCCCGCGGCCAAGTCTGGGTGGCCATGACGGTATGCGTATTGGAATTGATTTCATACTGCGCTACCTTTACACCGAACGCATTAAACCACATGATTTTATCCATGTTTTCACCTTCAAGGTGGACTTCTCCGTTGAAGGGGGTCGGATAGACGCTGATATGCGGGTCACCCGTCGTGATGTCTTTGGGGCTGAACAGGGC
>CAMWSI010000115.1 GCA_947176875.1 uncultured Bacteroidales bacterium | reverse complement strand
GAACGCCAAGGCGCTGAACGGTTCATTCACATCGACTTTGCGCGACTCCTCGTCGCCGGTCTTGGGATTGACGCCCGTAATGGCTTCCACGTCCAACGGACTCGGCAGGTAACGGGTCACGGCGTCGAGCAGAATCTGGATACCTTTGTTCTTGAAAGCCGAACCGCACAATACCGGATTGACCGTCATATCGACCGTCGCCTTGCGGATGGCGGCGATGATTTCGTCTTCGGTAATCGTACCCGGATCCTCGAAATATTTGGTCATCAGGTTTTCGTCCAATTCCGCCACTTCTTCCAACAGGAGGTTGTGGTATTCTTCGACCGTATCTTTCAAATCGTCGGGAACGGGTACTTCGAAATAGGTAAGCCCCTTGTCTTCTTCGTTCCATTCATAGGCCTTGCGGGAAATGACATCCACCACGCCCTTGAACGAATCTTCCTGACCGATGGGAATCGTCAGGACGACGGGCTTGGCTTGCAGACGTTCTTTGATCTGCGTCACGACGTTGAAGAAATCGGCGCCGGTACGGTCCATCTTATTGACGAACGCGATGCGGGGCACTTTATATTTATTGGCTTGACGCCAAACGGTTTCGGATTGGGGCTGTACGCCGCCTACGGCGCAGAACAATGCGACGGCGCCGTCCAATACGCGCAGGGAACGTTCCACTTCCACGGTGAAGTCCACGTGACCCGGCGTATCGATCAAATTGATTTTGTAATTGTCGTTGCGGTATTTCCAGAAAACGGTCGTCGCGGCGGACGTAATCGTGATACCTCTTTCCTGCTCCTGGGCCATCCAGTCCATCGTGGCCGAACCGTCGTGCGTTTCGCCCAACTTATGGTTTTTCCCGGTATAGAACAGGATACGTTCGGAACAAGTCGTCTTTCCGGCATCAATGTGCGCCATGATGCCGATATTTCTCGTCTTTGCTAAATCGTGTGCCATCTAATGTGTAACTCCTTAAAATTTAAAATGCGAGAAAGCTTTGTTGGCTTCGGCCATTCTGTGGATTTCTTCCTTGCGTTTGTATGCGGCGCCTTCTTCCTTGTAAGCCGACATGATTTCACCGGCCAGTTTCAGGCTCATGGATTTCTCGCTGCGTTTGCGGGCATAGTTGATAAGCATTTTCATACCCAGCGATTGCTTGCGTTCCGGGCGGATTTCGGACGGAATCTGGAACGTGGCGCCACCCACGCGACGGCTACGAACCTCTACGGAAGGCGTTACGTTCGAAAGCGCTTTCTTCCAAACTTCCAAACCGTCTTCTTTCGTCTTTTCGGAAACGACATCGATGGCGTCGTAGAACAATTCGTGCGCTATGTTCTTTTTGCCGGAATACATCAGGTTGTTGATGAATTTGCTGACCAATACGTCATGGTATTTGGGATCCGGTAAAATGACTCTCTTTTTAGGCGTTGATTTTCTCATTTCTTGCGATGATTTTACGCGTCAATACTCTATTATATTATAGCCTGTGGCAACCTATTTCTTTTTGGGACGTTTGGTGCCGTATTTGGAACGACGTTGGTTGCGGCCTTCCACACCGGAGGTGTCCAACGCGCCACGGATGATATGGTATCTTACACCGGGAAGATCCTTGACACGGCCACCGCGAATCATGACGATCGAGTGTTCCTGCAGGTTGTGGCCTTCGCCGGGGATATAGGCATTCACCTCTTTTTGGTTGGTCAGACGTACCCTCGCCACTTTACGCATGGCGGAGTTAGGCTTCTTGGGTGTAGTCGTGTAAACGCGCACACAGACCCCACGACGCTGGGGGCAGGCATCCAACGCGGGCGACTTGCTTTTGTCCGTGATCTGCTGACGCCCTTTGCGAACTAATTGTTGAATTGTTGGCATTTTATTGTTAATGTTTTAGTTAGCGTGTTTATAATTTGCACATTTTAAGGAGTGCAAAGATAGTCAAAAAAATATAAATAACAAACAAATGTTAAAAAGAAATGTTCTGCCGTGCTTTTTGAAAGCGAAAAACGACCGTGTTGGAAAAACTTTCTAAAAAAATCTTTAACTTTGTCGTTTTATGTTTCGGCTGGTAAGGGAAAGCGTGGCACGTCCGATGGCGTTCCGTGTTTGAACGGGTCGAAAAACAGGCGGTAGGCCTTTTAATTTTGAACGCGGATGAAAATAACGATTGTAGGAACGGGTTATGTCGGTCTGGTAACCGGCGTGTGTTTTGCCGATGTGGGTATCGATGTGTGTTGCGTGGATGTCGATCAGCGTAAAATTGATATGTTGCGGCGGAAACAACCGCCTATCTTTGAACAAGGGTTGGAAGAGCTTTTGGTGCGCAATGTGGATAAGGGGCGACTGACGTTTTCCACTTCGCTGAAGGAGGCTTTGCCGGGTTCGGAGGTCGTTTTCTGTGCCGTGGGGACGCCGCCGGACGAGGACGGCAGTGCGGATCTCCGTTATGTATTGGATGTGGCGGGAGAAGTGGGACGGCATATGCGGGATTATGTATTGCTGGTAACGAAAAGCACGGTGCCGGTCGGTACGGCGCGTAAAGTCAAGGAAACGGTGGCGCGGGAGTTGGCGGCGCGTGGCGCGGTCATCGATTTCGATGTGGCCTCCAATCCGGAATTTTTAAAAGAAGGATCGGCCGTCAAGGATTTCATGTATCCGGAACGCATTGTCGTCGGCGTGGAGTCGGAACGGGCGCGGGAAGTGATGAGCCGGCTTTATAAACCGTTTACGCTGAATGGACATCCGGTGTTGTTTATGGACGTCCCATCGGCCGAAATGACCAAATATGCGGCCAATGCGATGTTGGCCACACGCATCAGTTTCATGGATGATGTCGCGAATTTGTGTGAGAAAGTGGGCGCGAACGTGGATTACGTACGCAAAGGCATGGGATCGGATTCCCGTATAGGATCCAAGTTCCTGTACCCCGGCATCGGGTATGGCGGTTCGTGTTTTCCCAAGGATGTCAAGGCGTTGATAAAGACCGCCGACGGAGAGGGATATACGATGCGCGTACTCAAGGCGGT
This sequence comes from uncultured Bacteroidales bacterium, assembly GCA_947176875.1. GTDB lineage: Bacteria > Bacteroidota > Bacteroidia > Bacteroidales > P3 > CAMXAS01. The sequence continues at coordinate 1,330 of CAMWSI010000115.1, read as the reverse complement.
GGAGGCGGTTAATGAAGAGCAGAAGTCATTGATGTTCAGGAAATACCGGGATTTTGTCAATGGGCAGTTGCAGGGAAAGACCGTCGGATTCTGGGGATTGGCATTCAAGCCGGGGACGGATGACATGCGCGAAGCGCCTTCGCTGGTCATGATAGACAGTCTCGTCAAGGCCGGTTGCCGCGTGCAGGCTTACGATCCGGTGGCGATGGACGAATGCCGCCGGCGTATTGGCGACCGCATCGTTTATTGCGATGATGCCTATCGGGCGGTTGAAGGGGCGGATGCGTTGTTCCTCGTGACGGAGTGGACGGAATTCCGTTCGCCGGATTGGCGGAAAGTGGGCGACGCGATGCGGACGCGCGTGCTTTTCGACGGCCGTAATCTATATGATCGTACGGAGGCGGAGCAGGCGGGCTTCGCATATTTCGGGGTCGGTCTGTAAAGCGGGAGCGAGGCGTCAGGATGGTTTTGGACGGATATATACCATAATATATTATACAAAGCATGATGAAACGTATTTTGGTGACGGGCGGCGCCGGGTTCATCGGTTCGCATCTGTGTGAGCATTTGCTCGGGCAGGGCCATGAAGTCATCTGTCTGGACAATTATTTTACAGGCCGGAAATCCAATATCGTCCATTTGATGGATCGCCCTTATTTCGAGTTGGTCCGTCATGATGTCACGACACCTTATTATGCCGAGGTGGACGAAATCTATAATCTGGCTTGTCCGGCTTCCCCCGTGCATTACCAATACAATCCGATAAAGACGGTCAAGACTTCCGTTATGGGCGCCGTCAATATGCTGGGGCTGGCCAAGCGGGTCAGGGCGAAAATCCTGCAAGCTTCGACGAGCGAGGTCTATGGCGATCCGGCCGTGCATCCGCAGGTGGAAGGATATTGGGGCAATGTCAATCCGATAGGCATCCGTTCCTGTTATGACGAGGGGAAGCGTTGTGCGGAAACGCTGTTTATGGATTACCATCGCCAAAACGGTGTCCGCATCAAGATTATCCGTATTTTCAATACATATGGACCGCGTATGTTCATGAACGACGGACGGGTGGTGTCCAATTTTATCGTCCAGGCCTTGAAAGGTGAGGATATTACCATTTATGGCGATGGCTCCCAGACACGTAGTTTCCAGTACGTGGACGATTTGATTGCCGGAATGACCCGGATGATGGCGTCAGACGAGGCGTTCATAGGTCCGGTGAACTTAGGTAATCCGCACGAGTTTACGATATTGGAGTTGGCGGAAAAAATCCTGGATTTGACCGGTAGCCGTTCTAAATTGATTCGGATGCCCTTGCCGTCGGACGACCCGGCCC
>CAMWSI010000114.1 GCA_947176875.1 uncultured Bacteroidales bacterium | reverse complement strand
AATAATTCCGAGGTCTCTATTTTATCGCCTTTTTTATACAATGTGCCGTTGCTGAGTGTATAGGCCGGTATTTCTTGGTCTGAGAGTACGGCGAGGATGGTGCCGCTGTTGAACAAAGTCTGGGCATCGGGAATTTGGGCCGTGTTAAAGGATAGGTTGGCGGTGTAGCTGCTTTCTGTGAACGTCTCATTGGTAATGCTGTAGTGCTCGGCTGAGAGGCGGGGGGCCTTTTCCGGGCAAGGTGACGGGTGGAGGATCGTAATCGTGCGCCCTTCTTCGGGAAAATGATCGGCGTCGATGAACATGCGCCCGGTGCTGACCGTGCTACCCACGATGTAGGCCGAATCCCAGCCTTTGGCCTTGCTGACCGCCGCACTCTGTCCTACGGCGATTCGGCGGAGCATACTTGAAGGCGCAATGACGTTGATGCTGCCGAGCGGATCGGTTGTAGCGCTGGCGCCCCCGATGTAATTCGCGCCCGCTTCAACAAGGCTGAGCCCGAGTTCGTAGCGTCGCTCGGATTTTCCGGCGATGGCGTTGTCGGCTTTCATCTGTTTGACGATGAATTCGACGTTGCCGGAGGATTCGTGGAATTTGAATTGGAAAATCCATTCATCCTTGCCGTTGAGGAGATAGTCGTGCTGAACGGTCAATACATGATTGCCTTCCGATCCGGAAATCAGATAACAGGCCGGCGCCTGTCCCGGTTTGGCTTTCGCTATATTGGCACTGATGAGAGCCGTAGTGGTACTGGCGCTTGATGTGAATTGGTAGGGATAGGCGAAGATGCAGTTGGTGTTGGCTTGCGTAGAAGGCATGGCGTTTGTAGGCACTTGCAGGGGCGAATCGCTGAAGTAGGTGCCGCCCAAGGCCGAAACGACGAAATACCGTACCGGTTTTCCGCCTATTCTGAAGTCGAAGCCTAACGGAAATGCCGGGGTCGTGGCGGAAGCCGTGGCACTGTTGGAGGCGACGGTCTTGGAGGTCGGCGTGGCGTTGGATTCCGAAGTCGCCATAAATATCATGTTCTTCAAATCCGCCGTTTCGCTCAGGTCGGTGCCGAGTTTGACGGCGCCGGGGGCGTCGCTGATGTCGGTAAACGTGCCCGGCGAGGTTTGGACTTTATACGCATAGGCCGGGATTTGGTGTTGCGCATGAGCTTGTGTTTGGAGGATAGCCGGTGTCAGCAGACCTATGGCCAAACTCAAAACAATACGTAGTTTTTTCATGGTAAATAGAGGTTAGTTATAAAAATGTTTGTTTTAATTTCTTGTTTTATAATTCGATGTTGAATGTCTTTGGCAAAATAAGCCAAAAAACGCTTTCAACGCCGCATATATATAACGTTTGATAATGGCTGTATTAACGGCATGTAACGCGAATCCGTATTTTTTTATAAACCAAAACAGTAGTGCGATAAAAAAAGAAGGCCGATTGCCGGGATGTTACCGCGGTTCCTCACGGATAGAGGATGGAATTTTACAGGGAGCCGGTCTGTCCGGGAAATAAAAAAGCCGGCTCCACGATGGAGCCGGCTGCCGTCAAACTAAAACACACACTTTATCTAATCACGACTTTGTAAACGGCGTTCTGACCTTGCGGGCCGGAGAAGCGGAAGAAATAGAGGCCGGGCGTCAGGTCGCCGACCGGAATGCGCGGACTGGCGGTGAACGACTTATGTAACCGGCCGTTGGCGTCCGAAATACGCAGGGTCTCGTAGGCACCGTCGATATAAACGGTTTCGGTGGCGGGATTCGGATGGACGGACAGGTTCAACTGTTCGCCCGGTGTCCGTACATTCAGGAATTCGATGTATTTTTCGTCCCGCACTTCATCGCCGTTCCCATAAACGGCGCTTACGGCATAGAGGTATTCTCCCGGTTTCACGTCCGTATCCTTGAATTCGAAAGATTGCAGTAGATTCTCGTTCAAGCGGGTCTCTGCATCGTCGTTGGCCTCGGCTTCGGCCGGGCGGCGATAGACGTTGAAGCCGGTCAAGGTCAGAGGGGCTTTGGGCGAGAGGCGTGCGGCGGCATCCGGGGCTTCGGTCGCCAGCGGCTTGGCCGAAACCGTGGTGCCCGAAAGGGCGGCGTCCACACGAATGATGCGGCCTTTCAGTTTTTCATAATCGATGAGGCCGTCGGTTTGGGCGGCGTCCAAGTCGCGTTTGTGGACGACTAAGGCGGCGATGCTCCACGAGCCGCTGAAACCGCCGGCCTTGAGCGTACTCCATCTGGTGCCGTCCAGTGAAATAAGGTCGCTGTAGTTCGTTTTGCTGTAGTAGGCATCCACGACCATGACGCCGGTGGTGGTCGCGGTATATGCCGCATGATAGCCTACGGCTATTTCATCGGGCTGATCCATGGGGAACGACCGGTCGAAATAAAGTGTCTGCCATTGTTTCGGGACAACGCGGCCCGCGTTCTTTTCATAGACGATTTGATCGTTCAGGATAACGAAGCCGCTGAAGTCGGTCACCGAATTGCCGATGAAAAACTCCATGCCTACGACATGCAGGTCTTTGTAAAGTGCCAGATTGGCCGTGTCCCAGCCGATGGCCGCCCAATATTCGTGGAAGCCGTCTATGTTCAGTTGATCCGTGGGCATGCCGTTGCCGTACCGGAGCGCCAACGGCTCTTCGAACATCGGCGTTTCCCACCGGGCCGTTACCGTCATGCGGTCGGCCTGTTTTTCCGCCGAAACCTGCAGGCCGAACGGCGGCATGGCCTTGCCTTCGCCCGTCAGCGTGAGTTTGGCCGTGTCGGATGCCAGGCAGCCGGAGGCGTAGAACGACTCCAGCCGGTAGAGGTAGGATTCGGGCGTTTGTACCGTTTCATCCACATACGACAGGCAGATTTTTTCGTCCCAGAACTGTCCGAGCAATGCTTCGTCCCGGTAGAGGTTGAAGCCGACAAGGGCTTCTTCGCTGGCGGCCGGCATCCACGAGAGAACCGCCATGCCGTTGGATTCGACGGCCGTGAACGTTTCGGGCGCCGGGCAGGGACGCCGTCCGCTTACCGTTATGGTATTGGCGGGCGAGGGTTCGGATTCCTTGCCGGTTTCGGAGACGGCCGTGATGTGATAGACATAGCGGCCGGGTTCCGTCAATTCTTCGTGATAGCGGCGGGAAACAAGCGGCGTTTCGTTGATTTTTACGCCGTTGCGATACAGGTTGTAGCCTTTTACGTTTTCCGGCGCTTTCAATTCCAGCAACATGAGGCGACTGGTCATATAGGCGCATTGGAATACGGCTCCCAGGGCAACGGCCTCGTCGTCCATCTTGCAGATGGTCAGGCCGGCCGCATAGGCCGTTTTTTCCAAAGACGGCAACAGGCCGTCTAAACTGAGCAGGTTGTAGAGTGCGGGGTCTTCGTTTACCTGGACGGGTTCGCCTACGGGACGTTTGGTCGGGAAGTCGAATGTATGGATTTCGTTGAGATAGGGGCCGGACTGAGAAGCTACGTAGAGTTTCCCGTCGTAATAGGCCGTGCCGGAGACATGCAGGCGGCTGAAATCCAGGCCGGAGGAGCCGATTTTATTTCCCTCCAGATCGTAGAGCAGGCAGGTATGGTGGTCGCCGACCGCCAGGCCGCCTTTGCCGTTGTCCAATTCGGGAATGTAGGCCATGTGGCGTGCGCCGGAATCCGTTTTGAACAACATCTGGATATGGTCGGGATGGTGCAGGTCCAAGACTTTGACGTCGCTCGTCGAGCCGCAATAAAGCAGGTGCCGGTCTTCCAGATAAACCATCGAAAGCACGATGCCCAAGCCGTTTGGCGCTATGACCTGTTTGACTTCGTTGTGGCGGTCGAGTACGCGGATACCGCCGTCGAGGTGGCTGGCCACGTAGTAGTCGTCGCCTATTTTGATGCCGACATAGCCGCTGTACATCCGCATGTCCACGTTGGCGATATAATCAAGCTGCGGGTTTTCGTGCGATTTCGGGGTCGGTTCGGCATGGGCCGGCCGTGTCGTCGCCGTTGCGCCGTCAAGCAGATAGGGGCGTCCGTCCGGCGCGGGTGTCCGGTCGGGTGATGCCGGGTTTCCGACTGCCGGGTTTCCGATGGCCTTTGCCGCCGCGCCGTTTGTCATTTCGGAAGACGAAATACCCCAGTAGATGGAGGCGAACCGGTTATAGACCAGGCGGTGTCCGATTTTCTGAACCGGGAATATTTCGCCGGCATCCACAACCAGAACCGGGCTCGCGGGGGCTTTCATAGCATCGCCCTCCTCGTAAACCGCCTCTACGTGATAGATGTGTTCGCCCGGCATGACGGTCGTGTCGTTGAAAACGGCCGTTTCGGAGCTCAGCCGTGTGTCGGTGAGTGGCGGCGTTGCATCGTCCCGCTAAATATTGT
>CAMWSI010000113.1 GCA_947176875.1 uncultured Bacteroidales bacterium | reverse complement strand
CACGATGGCTGTTCGGTTATCGAAATTCTCGACAACTGTATCATTTTCAACGATAAGGCACACGAACAGATTACCGGCAAAGACTACCGCGATGAAGCCATGCTCGTGCTCGAAGCCGGCAAACCGATGATTTTCGGCAAGGAACGCAACAAGGGCATCCGCCTCAACGGCACGGAACTCGAAGTCGTCGAAATCGGCAAGAACGGCATCACGATGGACGACATCCTCGTGCACGATCCCACCCAACTCAACGCGGGCATCCACACGATGCTGGCGACGATGAAACGCCCCGATTTCCCCGTGGCCATCGGCGTCATCCGCAACGTGGCCAAACCCACCTACAACGAACTTTTGGAAGATCAATTGGTTCAAGCCCGCGAACAGTCGGCCGTCCACTGCATGGACGATCTGCTCAACAGCGGCGACACCTGGGAAATCCAATAACGGATGGCTTCCCGGACTGCCAACAGTATCAGAAACGCGAAGGTCGGACTCATTATATATGCGTTCGACCTTTTGCTTACATTCTTTGCCCGAAAATACTTCATCGAATTTCTGGGCCCGGAATTGTTGGGTCTGAACTCATTGGCGAAATCGTTGCTGCAATTCCTCAATCTGGCGGAATTGGGTATCGCGACGGCCGTCGGTTTCTCGCTCTACAAACCGCTGTCAGAAAAAGACCGGAAAACCATCAACGAAATCATTTCGTTGCAGGCCTATTTCTATCGCTGGATTTTCTATTTCATCATCGCGGCCTCCATCGTCCTGATGGCGTTCTTCCCTTGGATTTTCGCCGATCGCGAAGTACCGCTCCACTATGCCTATGCGACCTACCTTTCCCTTTCCGTCGCCGTTCTGCTCAGTTACCGCGTCAATTACCGGCAAATCATCTTTACCGCCGATCAGAAACAATATGTCAGTACCTATCTGTTCCAAGGCGGCCGCGTCGTCAAAAGCGCCTTGCAGTTGGGCGCGCTCTTTCTGTTCGACCCGGCCTACAGTTTCTGGGTCTGGCTCGGCATGGAAGTGCTGGTGGCCGTCCTTTCTTCCGTCGGCCTAGAACTGGCCGTCCGGAAGCAATACCCCGACCTCGTGGCTTCGCCGGCCTTGGGCAAACAAGTCCGCAAACAATACCCCGCCGTGATTGCCAGTACCAAGCAAGTGTTTTTCCACCGATTCGGCGGGTTCGCGCTGTCGCAAAGCAGCGTCGTCATCATTTACGCCTACGCCACTTTGACCGACGTCACGATATTCGACAACTACAACTTTATTGTAATGGGACTCATCATGATGTGGGAAACCCTGTTCGGTGGCAGTATCGCCAGCATCGGCAACCTCGTGGCCGAACAGCCCGACAAAGTCCAGACGCTTTATTGGGAACTTTTCTCTTTCAAGACTTGGCTCTGCGGCATCGTAGTCTGTGCCACGATGTTTTTGGCCCAGCCGTTCATCACGCTGTGGGTCGGCTCCGAATACGTCATGTCCAAAATGGCGTTGCTATGGTTCATGGGCTCCCTCTTCATCCGGCTGTTCCGCAATGCCACCGACACGTTCTTATATGCTTTCGGCCTGTACAAAGACATCGGCGCCCCTATCGCGGAGGCCGCGCTCAACATAGGTCTGTCCGTCCTCTTCGGTTACTATTGGGGCTTGCCGGGCATCATGGCCGGCGTGTTCGTCAGCCTGTTCCTCGTCGTCTTCCTTTGGAAACCGTTTTTCCTGTTCCGCGAAAAAATGGCTCATAAACCGGCCGTTTATTTCCGACAGGCGGCTTTCCACATCGCATTGCTGGCCGTCGCCGTATTGGCGACCTATTATTTGAAGAACCTGCTGCCGATGAACCCGGTGGCCTCTTACGGACAATGGTTGCTTTACGGCCTCTGCATTGTCTTTATCTGCGGCGGCCTCAGTTTCGTCCTATTCTATATTTTTACGCCCGGCATGCGGATTTTCTGCCGCCGATTAATCGAATTACTGCCGGGAAGACAAGTTTTAAAAAAATAGGCATTTACTATATATATACGCTAACTATCTTGTTTTATTAAAATTAATAGTTTAATTTTGCAAGCCTATTGCGGGTAGGTTTCCATACGCTTTACGCGAAAGCGTTCCCGCTTAAAAGCCCTTGATTTTGAAAAGGAACTTGCATATCTCGTTTTTCCGGAAAATCATGTTGATGATTTCCCGGGTACCGTATATCAGCCATCGGCTTATCCTGTTGGGGGATGTGGTCATTTCCCTTTTGGCCACGATGCTGAGCATATTCTCGACCGAGAGTCTGCTGCGCATTTTCCTGCCCTCGCGCAGCATCCTGACCATTTACCTCTTGTCCATCGTTGCCTCGTTGGTCGGATTCCTCAGTTTCCGCACACACAAAAGCATCATCCGGCACTCCAATCTGCAAAGCCTTTGGCGCATTTTGGCCGCCTGCGCGCTCAAATGCCTCCTCTTGCTGCCGGTACTCTATTGGACTTTACCCGACAACAGCCTGCGACGATTCTCCCTGGGGCTGATTCCCTGCATCGACCTGCTGATAACGATGTTCCTGCTCATCGTATTCCGCATCGGCTTGATTTCCGCCTATCAGATCGCCACGCGCAACATGCACAACCAACGGCATAAATTATTGATATTCGGACAGCAGGACGACCTTCCCCATTTGAGCGCGTTGTTGAACCTCAACTTCAGATCCACTTACCACGTGGCCGGTGTTCTCTCGTTCAACGCCAACGAACGCTCGGTTTACCACATGGGCAACCTTCCCATCTACTTCGCCAAAAACATGAACGACGTAGCCCGCCTGGTACGCAAGGAACACATCGAAGGCATCCTGTTCGCATCCCAGCACGATTTACTGGCTCAACGCGACCGGCTCGTGGCGTTCTGCATGAAACACCACCTGCGCCTGTTCACGGTGCCGCCCATCGACCGATGGAAATACACGACGCCTCAAGCGCGGGAAGTCTCTATCGAAGACCTGCTGGGACGCGATGAAATCAAAATCAATATGCCGCTCATTCAGGAGAATCTGAAAGACAAAACGGTTCTGATTTCCGGCGCGGCCGGCTCGATAGGCAGCGAACTCTGTCGCCAGATTGCCACGATGGGCGGCATCAAACGCCTCGTTTTATTCGACTTCTGCGAAACCGGCATGCACAACCTGCGTTTGGAACTGGAAGAACGCTTCCCCGATTTGGATTTCTCGCCGATAATAGGCGACGTACGCGCCTCGCGCCGCGTGGATTTCGTATTCCGCAAATTCCATCCCGACATTGTTTTCCATGCGGCCGCCTACAAGCACGTACCGCTTATGGAAGCCAACCCTTGCGAAGCGTTCCGTGTCAATGCCATCGGCACGCGCTACATGGCAGACACCGCCCTGCGCTACGGTTGCGAGAAATTCGTCATGATTTCGACCGACAAGGCCGTAAACCCGACCAGCGTCATGGGCGCCAGCAAACGCTTGGCCGAAATCTACGTACAGAGCCTTGACCGCGCGATAGCCGGCGGCCACAAGGAAGGCAAGACCCGTTTCATCACCACACGCTTCGGCAATGTGCTCGGCAGCCAAGGCTCGGTCATCCCGCGATTCAAGGAACAAATCGCCAAAGGCGGTCCCGTCACGGTCACGCATCCTAAAATCACACGCTTCTTCATGACGATACCGGAAGCATGCCGCTTGGTTCTGGAAGCGTCGGTCATTGGACAAGGCGGCGACATCATGGTCTTCGATATGGGCGACCCCGTCCGCATAGCCGATTTGGCGCAACGCATGATCAAATTGGCGGGGTTCACGCCCGGCCAGGACATTGAGATTGTCTATACCGGCCTGCGTCCCGGCGAAAAACTCTATGAAGAAGTCTTGAATAACGCCGAAATCACACCACCGTCGCCCCACGAGAAAATCCGCATCGCCACCGTACGGGAATACCCCTACCATGAAGTGGCGGCCGAATTCGAAACACTCAAACAATTGGCCTTGGAGGTGGATATAGACGGAAGCGTAAGTCTGACCAAACGCCTGATTCCCGAATACGTGAGCAACAACTCCGAATTCGAGAAACTGGACAAATAGTTGCAGGCGGATATTTACCGGGGCTTGACAAGCAGTCCGGCAGGCAAGTTGGAAAATCCGGCAGTCCGGCATCATTGTCCATGCGTGTCATTATTTTGACTATTTTTAAGAAATTCGATGCGGATATTCAGCCCGCATGACATAACTTTGTCGTCCATTGGATACACACCAATGGAATCGGCCAAATGGTCAAACAAACAGCACTGTAAATAAAACGCTTATGCGCAATCAGAAGCCAATATAGCCTCCAGAACCTATAATGACACAATATAGCCTCCAGAGCCTATAATGGCACAATATAGCCTCCAGAACCTATAATG
>CAMWSI010000112.1 GCA_947176875.1 uncultured Bacteroidales bacterium | reverse complement strand
GCATGGGAACGACGCTCAAAATCTTCTTCCGCAAGAAGACGACCGAGCCCTACCCCGCCCACCGGGCGGACAACTATGTCTCGCCCCGCTTCCGCGGCCGGCTCTGTATGCCGACCGACGAAAACGGCCAAAACCGCTGCATCGCCTGCGGGCTTTGCCAGATGAATTGCCCCAACGAGACGATTCACATCGAGACCCGTGCCGAAACTACGCCCGACGGCAAGCCCAAAAAGGTGTTGGAACGCTACACCTACGACTTGGGCTGCTGTCTGTTCTGCCAGATTTGCGTCCGCGTATGCCCGCAACAGGCCATCGTCTTCACGCCGGCCTATGAGAACGCCGTTTTTGAACGCGACCAGTTAATGCTAACCTTAAACACCCACTAAACCATGGAAAACGGATCGCTTGCCTCCACGCTCGTTTTCTTTATTTTGGCCGCCGTCATGGTCGTCTGCTCCATTCTGGCGGTCACGACCAAGAAAATCCTGCGGGCGGCCACTTACCTGCTGTTCGTCCTCTTCGCCACAGCCGGCCTCTATTTCTACCTGAACTACTCGTTTCTCGGAGCGGTTCAGCTGACGGTCTATGCCGGCGGCATCATTGTGCTTTACGTCTTCTCCATTTTCCTGACCAGCACGGACGAAGAAAAGAACCGGCCTATACGGAGTTACCGGCGCTGGCTCGGCTTTATCGCGGCATCGGTCGGCACCTTGCTCTGCGTCTATCTGTTCAACGCCATGCCTTGGGGCGACGCCTATCACGCCAAAGGTGCGGAAGTGCCGGTAAAAGCCATCGGCAACGCCCTGATGAGTTCTGACAGGTTCGGCTACATCCTACCGTTTGAAGCCTTGAGTATTTTATTGCTGGCGTGTATTATAGGCGGGATAATGATCGCCCGTAAACGCCGATAGATATTGTATATGAAACGACCGAGCCGCGGCGAAAGACCGTGAACCGCGGCGAATGAAAAAAACGCTTAAACCGACCCGACGATGGAAAATATCCCCATGACCTATTACTTAGTGATCAGCACGATTCTGTTTTTCGCCGGCATTTACGGGTTCATCACGCGACGGAACCTGTTGGCCATGCTGATTTCCATTGAGTTGCTACTCAACTCCACCGACATCAACTTTGCCGTTTTCAACCGTTTCCTCTATCCCGAACACATGGAGGGCCTGTTTTTCGCGCTCTTCTCCATCGCGATTTCGGCGGCGGAAACGGCCATAGCCATTGCGATCATCATCAACATTTACCGTAACCTGAAGCATATAGAAGTCCAAAAACTCAATAAACTGAACGACTTGAATCCGGAAACGTCCGCCGCGGACGCACCCGGAGACGAAACGGGACGATAGGTTTCGTCCCGGTCGTGAAAACAGATTCTGAATAACGCTTGAAATAACATAAACCATGTTCAACAGTTGTTATACCGCCTTGGTGCCGCTCCTGCCGCTGCTCAGCTTTGTGCTGCTGATTGCTTTCGGCCGGCGATTGCCGGGCAAACGGGCCGGCTACATTGGCTGCTTGCTGACGGGCATCGCGGCCTTCGTGGCCTATCATACGGCCTGGACGTATTTTTCCCTGCCGTTGGAAGCCGACGGCACGCGGCAGACCGTGGAGGTCTTCTCGTGGGAATGGCTGCGATTCAATCCGAACCTCGCCATCCGCCTCGGCATTTACTTGGACGCGCTCTCGGCCATGATGTGGGTCGTCATCACGACCGTCTCGCTCATGGTGCATATCTACAGCCTCGGCTACATGGCCGGCGAGAGGGGTTTTGCCCGCTACTACGCTTTCCTCGGCCTGTTCAGTTTCTCCATGCTGGGCCTCGTGGTCGCGCCCAACATTTTCCAAACCTATATCTTTTGGGAACTCGTCGGTGTTTCCTCCTACCTGCTCATCGGCTTCTATTATACGAAGCCCGAAGCGGTTTCGGCTTCCAAGAAAGCGTTTATCGTGACCCGTTTCGCCGACCTGGGCTTCCTGCTCGGCATCCTGACTCTCTCGTACTTTACGGGCACGTTCGATTTTGATACGCTCTGCCGCAACGCGACGGAAGGCACCGGCGTGGGCGGCGCGCTGTTCGCGCCCGCCCTGCAAGCCTCGTTCCTCGGCTTGTCGGCCCTTTCATGGGCGATGCTGCTGATTTTTATGGGCTGCGCCGGCAAATCCGCGCTGTTTCCGCTACATATCTGGCTGCCGGACGCCATGGAAGGGCCGACGCCGGTCTCCGCGCTGATTCACGCCGCCACGATGGTCGTGGCCGGCGTCTTCCTCGTGGCGCGGCTGTTTCCCGTCTATGCGCTCATGACGCCGGGCGTGCTGGAAGTCATCGCCTACGTGGCGGCCTTTACCTCGCTCTACGCCGCCGTCGTGGCCTGCGTGCAGACCGACATCAAGCGCGTGCTGGCGTTCTCCACGATTTCTCAGATCGGCTTCATGATGGTGGCCTTGGGGGTTTCGGGTTTTGGCGGCCACGCCGGCGAGGGCTATACGGTTTCCCTGTTCCACCTTTTCACGCACGCTTTCTTCAAGGCCCTGCTGTTCCTCTGTGCCGGCGCCATCATCCATACCGTCCACAGCAACGAGATGAAAGCCATGGGCGGCCTGTACCGTTACATGCCCGTCACACACCTGTGCTTCCTCGTGGGCTGCCTCGCCATCGCCGGCATTCCACCGTTCTCCGGTTTCTTCAGCAAAGACGGCATACTGGCGGCCACGTTCGCGTTCAACCCGTGGATGGGCGTGCTGATGACGGCCATCGCCGGCTTGACGGCGTTCTATATGTTCCGCCTCTACAGTCGAATCTTCCTCGGTTCCCATACGGGTGACCCGACGTCACAGCCTGCATCCGCCCATGCGGCCGACCGGGCTGCCTCGGTTCAGCCGTCGGTTCAACCCTACGCCCATACGCCCCATGAGGCGCCGGCCGTCATGACCGTGCCGCTCGTCTTCCTGGCCGCGCTCAGCCTCGCGACAGGCTTCATCCCGTTCGGCCGCTTCCTCAGCAGCGACGGCATCCCCCACGACTTCCCGATTCAGCCATCCGTGGCCATCGGCAGCATCCTGACCGCCCTCGCCGGCATCGGTATCGCGCTCTACGCCTACGGCCGTGGTATGCGCCCCGCTTTCCAACGCATGGCCGACCGGCCGAACGTTTTCGTTAAGCCAAACGAGCAGAGCCGAGCTTGCTCGAGTTATGCCGTGGCGAGAAAATGTGCCTTGAAAAGGAACGCCTTTCTGCGCGCCGCCAAAAACCGCTTTTACATCGACCGTTTCTATCTGTTCGTCACGCACCGGATCATCTTCCAAGGCATTTCCACGGCCTTGGCCTGGTTCGACCGCCACGTCATAGACGGCCTGCTCTACGGTCTGGGTCGGGGCACCGAAAAAATATCGCACAAGATACGTTTCATACAGTCCGGGCAGTTGCAGACCTATGCGCTCGTCCTGCTCATAGGCGCCCTGTGCCTTGTATTGACCGTTTTATTGATATAGAAAGTGTATCATTCCCGCCTTGACACACCGGCTTGAACGGCCGCCAAGGCGACTGAACGCCCGTTGAATTTGAAAAGAACCGTAATAAACCTGACATCATGAACTTTCTCTCTCTGTTCGTGCTCATCCCGCTGCTGACGCTCGGCCTGCTGCTGTGTTGCAAAAAGCCGTCGCAGATCCGCGTCCTGTGCGCCGGCGCGGGCATCGCGCTGCTGGCTTTGGCGCTGACGTTGCTCGGGCTGTATATCCAAGCCCGCCACGGAGGCGCGACCGCCCCTATGCTGTTCCGCGCCGACCTGCTCTGGTACGCGCCTTGGAACATCCACTACAGCGTGGGCGTGGATGGCATCTCGGTACTCATGCTACTGCTCTCGGCCATCATCGTCGTTACCGGCGTCTTCGCCTCCTGGCGCATCGACCCGATGCCGAAAGAATATTTCCTTTGGTATTTCCTGCTTTCGACGGGCGTGTTCGGCTTCTTCATCTCGATAGACCTGTTCAGTATGTTCATGTTCTACGAAATCGCGCTGATTCCCATGTTCCTGCTTATCGGCATCTGGGGCAGCGGTCAGAAAGAACGTGCGGCCATGAAGTTGACGCTCATGTTGATGGGCGGATCGGCTCTGCTCCTGCTCGGCATACTCGGCCTCTACTTCTTCCACGGCGCCGAATCGATGAACCTGCTCTCGATGGCCGAACACGGCATGCCGACAGAGGCCCAGCGCCGCTTCTTCCCGTTCGTCTTCATCGGTTTCGGCGTTTTGGGCGCGCTCTTCCCGTTCCATACGTGGTCGCCCGACGGCCACGCCTCGGCTCCGACCGCCGTATCCATGCTGCATGCCGGCGTACTGATGAAGTTAGGCGGTTACGGCTGTTTCCGCGTGGCCATCACGCTCATGCCCGAAGCCGCCGCCGAACTCTCG
>CAMWSI010000111.1 GCA_947176875.1 uncultured Bacteroidales bacterium | reverse complement strand
GTATGAGGTCTGTATCGTGTTTGCCGGTGGCGGGCATGCTGTAAAGCCAGGCTTTGTCTATGGTATGGGCGGCGCGCTGTACGCAGGCTTGGGTTTGGTTTTGGCCGGATGGACCGCGGGGGCGGCGGGGGCCGTGGCGGTCGCCGTCGGACTGTCTGGTGTCGCGGCCGGATGGTGGCAGACGCGGCGGAGGGGAGCGGCGGAACGTTGGCGATCAGGTTCGGTAACGAACGACGGTTGGGGGTGGTCGATGTGGGCGGCCGTTTACGTCGCCTTGCCGTTGGCGTTGCTCGTATGGTTGCGGCGTGCGGATTTGTTATGGCCGCTGTTCCTCATCATTTGGGCCAACGATGTGTTCGCCTATGTTGCGGGCAGTTCGTTCAAGGAGGAGAAACGGCATAAATTGGCACCGCGTATATCACCCGCCAAAAGTTGGGAAGGTGCGGTCGGCGGATTCTGCGCCGCCGTGTCGGCCGGCTGGGTTTGGGCGGTTTGCAAGGATTTGCCGGTAGGCGCCATGGTGGTTTTCGCGTCGGTGCTTTCGGTGGTCGGCGTCTTGGGCGATTTGCTCGAGTCGTATTACAAACGTAAGGCAGGTCTTAAGGATTCCGGAGCGTTGTTGGGCGGGCACGGCGGCGTATTGGACCGCTTCGACAGCGTGCTGTCGGCCGCGCCGGTTGCCGTCTTGCTTTGGGCGGTTTGGAATTGGATATGAAAACGGACTTAAACAGGCTACATAATGAAAATACATAAGGAAGGACGATACGTCATATTGTGGACGGGTTTGGTGCTCATGGCCATCGGTTTGTCCGTCAATATATTCTGTCATTGGCGTTGGCTGATAGCGGTCTGTTGGACGCTTTGTTTCGTACAATGGGGGCTGATAGTCTGCTTTTTCCGGATGCCTAAGCGGGAATATCCGTCGCATACCGACAGCGGCGTCGTGTCGCCGGCCGACGGGGTGGTCGTGGATATCGCCAAAGTGAAGGATCCCGAGTATTTCGATGACGAGCGGATCAGGATATCTGTGTTCATGTCGCCGGCCAACGTGCATGTGAACCGTTATCCGATAGGCGGAGAGATCGTTTACCGTAAATATCATCCCGGACGTTATTTGGTGGCTTGGCATCCCAAGTCTTCTACGCTGAATGAGCGCAATACGGTGGTGTTGCGTACGGCATGCGGGGCGGAAATCCTCGTGCGGCAGATTGCGGGGGCCGTGGCGCGCCGCATTGTTTCTTACGCCGAAGTGGGCGAGCGGGTGTTGCGCGGGCAGGAATTGGGTTTTATCAAGTTCGGTTCGCGTGTCGATATCTTTCTGCCGCTGACAGCGGAAATCAAGGTAGAGATGGAGGAGCGCGTGCGGAGCGGTATCAGCCTGTTGGCCGAATTGGCATAGGGCGGCCTGTATCGACAGACCTTTGAATAAATCGGGGAACGCTGTGTTTGATTTGGATTTTAGAGAAAAAAAATCTACTTTTGCAACCGGTTTAGCGTTCGGGATGTAGCTCAGTCCGGTAGAGTACGCGTCTGGGGGGCGTGTGGTCGCAAGTTCGAATCTTGTCATCCCGACAGAAAAGGAGCACTTATTCTTAAAAAAGTAAGTGCTTTTTTATTTATGTACACGCGGAAACAACAAAAACCAGAAATACCTTATCAATCATGTCAAAAACCGTTAGAATCCTGACGATTAATCCGGGATCGACCTCTACCAAAATCGCGCTTTTCGAAGGCGAGAACAATGTCTTTCAGAAGAACCTCAAACATTCGTCCGAAGAATTGGCGCCATTTGAAAAGGTCGCCGATCAGTTTGAATTCCGTAAAAACGTGATTTTACAGGTATTGAAGGAAGAAGGGATTGCCATAGACGATATCGCGTACATTGTGGGACGTGGCGGTCTGGTCAAACCGATAGCTTCCGGCATCTATGAAGTGAACGACGCGTTGTTGGCCGACTTGCGCAAAGGGGTTCAAGGGGAACATGCGAGCAATCTGGGCGGTCTGATCGCGGCCGATCTCGCGACCCAGATCGGGGCGAAGGCCTATATCGCCGACCCGGTGGTCGTGGACGAGTTGCAGGATGTGGCGCGTATATCGGGACATCCTGCCTTTGAAAGAATTTCGATTTTCCATGCCTTGAACCAAAAGGCGATTGCGCGTACCTATGCCAAGGAAAACGGTAAAAAATACGAGGATCTGAATCTGATTGTGGCGCACTTGGGGGGCGGTATCAGCGTGGCGGCCCACGAAAAGGGCAAGGCCATAGACGTGAACAATGCGTTGGACGGCGACGGGCCTTTCTCGCCCGAACGTTCCGGCGGCCTGCCGGTAGGCGCGCTTGTCAAAGCCTGCTTCAGCGGTCAATATACGTTGGCTCAACTCAAGAAAATGATTTGCGGACAAGGCGGTTATGTGGGCTATCTGAATACGAACGACGCCTATGACGTGGAGGTGAAGGCCAAGGAAGGCGACGCCAAGGCGGCTATGATTCAAGAAGCTATGGCTTATCAGGTGGCCAAAGAAATCGGCGCGATGGCGACGGTGTTGAAAGGCAAGGTGGATGCCATTTTGGTAACGGGCGGTATCGCTTACGGCAAGCCGTTTGTGGAATCCCTGAAAGAGAAAGTGGCTTTCATCGCGCCGGTGGCCGTGTATCCGGGCGAAGACGAAATGAAAGCCTTGGCCATGAACGCCGTGATGTTGGATCAGGGCGAACTGACCGCCAAAGTATATTGCTAACCTATAAAATAGAAGAGGGTCATGATTAATCCGGCGTTATTCAAACCGAAGTCGATCGTGGTGGTCGGCGCATCGAACGACATTTCTAAACCGGGCGGCCGTGTGTTGAAACACATTTTGGACGGCAAGTTCGAGGGCAATGTATATACGGTCAATCCGAAAGAGGATGAAATACAGGGTATCCATTGCTATCACAATGTTAGGGATTTACCGGAGGTAGATCTGGCTGTCATCGCCGTCGCCGCCAAATACGCGCCCGAAGCCGTGGAAGTGCTGACCAAGGAGAAGAATACCCGGGCCGTCATCATCATTTCGGCCGGCTTCGGTGAGGAAAGTCATGAGGGCAAGGTGCTGGAGGATAAAATTGTAGGTCATTGCAACGAGGTTGGGGCCGCTTTGATAGGCCCCAACTGTACGGGTATTCTGACGCCCTACCACCGCAGCATCTTTACCGGCCCCATGCCGGAATTGGATCCGAAAGGATGCGACTTCATTACGGGCAGCGGCGCCACGGGTGTGTTCATACTCGAAGCTTCCATTCCGGCCGGTTTGCGTTTCGCCAACGTGTTCACGGTGGGCAACTCGGCGCAACTGGGCGTGGAGGAAATTCTGGAGCATTTGGACGAAACGTTCGACCCGGCGACGAGTTCCCGTGTCAAATTACTCTATATAGAAAATATCCGTAACCCGCAGAAGTTGCTCAAACATGCGCAGTCGCTGATAAAGAAAGGCTGTCGGATCGCCGCCGTCAAGGCCGGCGCGTCCGAAGCCGGCTCGCGGGCGGCTTCTTCGCATACCGGGGCGTTGGCATCGTCGGACGTGGCGGTCGATGCGTTGTTCCGTAAGGCCGGTATCGTGCGTTGCTACGGTCGTCAGGATTTGATGACGGTGGCCTCCATATTCCAGCATCCGGAATTGAAAGGCAAGAATATCGCGATTATCACGCATGCCGGCGGGCCGGCCGTCATGCTGACGGACGCCTTGTCCAAAGCGGGATTGAATGTACCGAAGATAGATCCGGCCAAGGCGCAGCCGATGAAAGAACAGTTGTTTCCCGGTTCTTCCGTCGCCAACCCGATTGACTTTTTGGCGACGGGTACGGCCGAGCATTTGGGTAAAATCATCGATGCCTGCAACAACGATTTCGATGAGATCGATGCGATGGCCGTGATATTCGGTACGCCGGGCCTGGTGCGCATCTTTGATGTTTACCGTCTGTTGGACGAAAAGATGAAAACGTCTAAGAAGCCGATTTATCCGATATTGCCTGCCGTTGTGACGGCGCGCGAGGAGTTGGATGAATTTTTGGGCAAGAACCGCATCAATTTTCAGGACGAAGTCGTTTTCGGCTCGGCTTTGGGACGTGTGTTCCATACGCCGGCGCCTGATATGGATACGGTCAGCCTTGACGGTGTGGATCAGGCGGCCATCCGCCGCGTGATTGAAAACAATCCGGACGGTTATCTGGCGCCCGATCAGATTCAGGTGCTATTGGACGCCTGCGGTGTGCCGCGTGCCGGCGAAGCCGTGGTCGATACGGCGGACAAGGCGGTGGCCGCAGCCGAAAAGCTCGGTTATCCGCTCGTGATGAAGGTGGTCGGGCCCGTGCATAAGTCGGATGTCGGCGGGGTGGTGCGCAATGTCAAGGATTCCGCGACTGTCAAGGCCGAGTTTGAAACAATGATCAAGATTAAACATACGACGTCAAATCTGATTCAGCCG
>CAMWSI010000110.1 GCA_947176875.1 uncultured Bacteroidales bacterium | reverse complement strand
GGCGGACAGTCTGCAACGGCTGTCTCTTGTGATGGTGCCCGCTAATTTGGATTTACGCTTGGCAATCGATGCCGACAAAGTGTATTACGACCGTACGGCTTTCGACAGCATACACGGCAAAATCAGAGTCCGTAACCGGGCCGTCAATCTGCGTGAGTTCAACATGCAGGCTTGGGGCGCCGATATGACGATGAATTTTGTTTATGCGAGCCGCAGCCATAGGCGGGCCGATATAGGGGCCGATGTGGCGTTCGATGGTATCCGTGTGGATTCGTTGGTGCGGAGTTTTTCGGTATTGGATTCCACGTTGCCGATGTTGCGCTCGTTTGAAGGCAAGGTGGATGTACTGGCCACCGCTTCCGCCCAATTGGATTCGGGGGGCAATATCCAGCTTCCCACGCTGACGGCGGCCATGCACCTGCATGGAGATTCGTTGGTGTTGCTAGACGGCGAGACCTTTACCCGTATTTCGAAAGCCTTGATGTTTAAAAATAAACAACGTAATTTGATCGATAGCGTTTCGGTCGTCATCACAGTGCAGGATGGCAAGATTACGGTCTATCCTTTCGTGATGGAAATTGACAAATACAAAGTGGCGGTGGGGGGATGGCAGGATATGAATATGGACTACCGTTATCATATCTCCTTGCTCGAAGCGCCGATGCTGAAAGTCTTGACCAGGGGCGGGATCACGATGTACGGCAATTTCAATGATGCCAAACTTCCGCGGCCGAAATTGGGGAATCCGTTGTATAAGGAGGCCACGACACCGGCCTTTGTACGGCAGATTGCCGAAGCCCGTCTGGCGTTGGGGCGGCAGATTATGTTACAATTTGAAGGTTGGATGAACCGGGAACGCCGTCGCTTGCGGGAAGTAAATTTTCCGAAAATGGAGATTCCACTCGACAGCATGGGCGAAATGGGCGGCGCGGCCTATGCTGCGGATACAGTAAGATAATCATAACATTATGAAAAAGATTGGATTAGTGGTGATGATAGTCGGATTGGGGATGAGTGCGTTGGCCGCACAGGAGCTCCGCACGGACTATCAGCGGCAATTCGAGGCTTACCGCAGGAAACAGCAACAGTCTTTCGATACGTATGAACAACAGCAGCAGGCATTGTTCAGGGCTTACGAAGAAAGTATGCGCCGGCAATGGGAAGAATTCACGGTGCAGGCGAAACTGAGTAGGGAGCTGCGTCCTGAACCCCGACGGCAGCCGGTAAAGCCTGCCGGTGTGGAGATGGAAAACCGGCTGATGCCGGTGGCCGAAGTCATGGGAAGCGTGTCGGCCTTGAACCGCAAGGCTGGAGGTAATTTGGATGACGATATACCAGAAGGGCTTTTTGACGATCTGGCAGATTTTCTGGAAGACGATGCCGAACCGGTTCCGGAACCTGAACCGGCGCCCAATACCTTGGTGGTGGAAGCCGGACATCCATCGGCCTTTCAATTCTCCTATCTCGGTTCGGTCTGCCGCGTGCGGATGGGAAAGGATTTTGCCTTTGCGCTGAACGGCGTGGATGAAAATTGTTGTGCGGATGCGTGGCAACAGTTGTCGCAGGCGGATGTCAAGGCGCTTACGGACGATTGCAAGGCCTTGAGGGAGGCTATGCGCTTAGGGGATTGGGGCTACATGGGCTTGTTGGACGCCATGGGGAAAGCTTACTATGGAAGTAGCGACAAAGCCGTTTTGTTCGCGTTCATGATGCTGGTTTATGACGGCTATCGGGTCAAGATATGCCGTATGGACAACCGTTTGGCACTGATGGTGGGTGTGGCGGAAACCGTCTATGGCTATAGTTTTGTCACCATCGACGGTTTGCGACATTATATCCTGCGGGAGGATGAAGCCGCCCAATGTTATGTTGTGAATCTGCCGGAGGGCGGCGCGAAGTTGTTTTCGTCGGCGCTCGCTTCCGTGCCGGCATTGGCCTACGAAGGGGCACCCTATCGAGAGATAAGGGTGCCGGGCAAGGACGGGCGGGTGTTGTCGGCAAAAGTCAAACCCAATAAGAATCTGATGCGTTATTATGATGCCTTGCCGCGTACCGGCCAATGGGATTACTATGTACGTACTTCGCTCAGCCGTGAGGCCAAATACGCACTTTATCCGCTTTTGCGCAAGGAACTCCATGAAAAAAGTGAGGTCGAAGCGGTGAATTTCCTGTTGTATTTTATTCAGAATGGCTTTGAATACCGGACCGACGGCGAACAGTTCGGTTACGAACGGCCGCTTTTCGGCGACGAAACTTTTTTTTATCCCTATACCGATTGCGAAGACCGTGCCATCCTGCTTTCCATTTTGGCAGCCGACCTTTTGGGGCTTGAAGTGGTGCTGGTCGAATACGACAACCATCTTTCCACGGCCATCCGATTTAATGAGGATGTGTCTGGCGCTTATTTTCAACTCGATGACGGCAAGTATTTTTGTTGCGACCTCACTTATATCGGAGCCGGTGTTGGGGAAAGCATGCCCGGTTATGCCGAAAAATCCGCTAAAATCATCCGGCTGTGATATATTGGCGAAAGATATGTCTCATCAACGCTTCCTCCGCAGCCTCGGGCAGCGCAAGCAACGGAGCGTCACCCGTGCGGATTTGCACTCTTCATATATATAGTATATTAGAGGCCTGTTTGAGGAGCGGAGGAACTTCTGCAGCGAACCGGAAGGCAGATTGGAATTAAATAAAAATTATTCGATATGAAAAAAAGTTTAGTTTACGGCATGGGCTTGCTCCTGTGTCTGATGTTCGGCCTGTTCACGGGCTGTGAGGAAAAGGAAAAAGAGGAGCCTAACAAAGAACCGAAGTTGGATTCTTATACCGAAACGGCATTGGGTATGGCTCTTTCAATGGTGGGGGTACAGGGCGGTTCGTTTGAGATGGGGGCAACGCCAGAGCAGGAAGACGAAGCGACAGCCCATGAAAAACCGGTTCATAAAGTTACGTTGAGTTCTTTTTATATCGGCCAGTATGAGGTGACGCAGGCGCAGTGGTTGGCGGTAATGGGGAGAACGATGGAGCAGCAGCTGGATACGGCAAACAATAATCTTCCGCCTAATGGAGGATTGGGACATTTGTATGGCGTCGGAAGCGACTATCCGATATATTATGTGAGTTGGGATGAGGTGCATGAATTCTGTGAGAGGTTAAGTGCGGCCACGGGAAAGGTGTATCGTTTGCCGACGGAGGCGGAGTGGGAGTATGCGGCGCGTGGCGGTCAAAAAAAGGACGGTACGAAATATGCCGGAAGCAATATGGTGGACTCTGTGGCTTGGTATGGGGAAATGCATACAAGTTCGTCACATCCGGTGGGCCAGAAGTGGCCGAATGGCTTGGGAATTTATGATATGAGCGGCAATGTTGCGGAATGGTGTTTGGATAATTATGGTAATAGGTATTATGATGTATCTCCGGAGTATAATCCGCAGGGTCCGAAGAATGGCAATGGGCGTGTGGTTCGCGGAGGTGGTTGGCTCTATCAACCTGCGTATTGTTGTCGCGTATCATTTCGATCCAATAGCATGCAAAGATATGGCGATAGGTTGGTGGGATTTCGTGTGGTATGTGAGCAATAGTCTATTTATTTAAATGAGGTTGTGTGTTTGATCGATTTCTCGAATTAAGGGTTTCTGGTTTTCGGTTTGCGGCAGGCTTGGGCCTGCCGCAAACCATTAGGGCAATGCTTCCCCTGGTTTTGAAGTCGCGTCAAGCAACGGAGCGTCACCCATGCGGATTTGCACTCTTCATATATATAGTATATTAGGGGCCTGTTTGAGGAGCGGAGGAACTTCCGCAGCGAACCGAAAGGCAGATTGGAATTAAATAAAAAGTATTCGATATGAAAAAAAGTTTAGTTTACGGCATGGGCTTGCTCCTGTGCCTGATGTCCGGCCTGTTTACGGGCTGTGAGGACAAGGAAAAGGAAAAAGGAAATAGTGCCGGTTTCGGTTCGCTGGAGGGTGTGGTAACCGATGAGGTTACGGGCGAGGCCATCGCGATGGCGAGTGTGGAATTGTTGCCGACGGGCCGTAAGACGCAGACGGATGAAGCGGGGGCGTTTTCGTTTACGGACGTTGAAGCCGGTTTTTATAGGGTTCGGGTTTGCAAGGACGGCTATGTGGATTATACGACCCTTGAACTGGCGGTAACGGCGGGGAGTACGGTTCTGGAAATCATTCAGATGGAAGAAGTGCAGACGGATTTGCAGATATTGGATACGAACGATACGGCCATGCGTGTCTTGTATTTGGAAGACGGTGCTCAAAGGGGAGCGTTCAAAATCAAGAATACGGGCAGCGCGATTATGGAGTGGGCGATTCCCAAGTTGGCCGATGGTTGGTTAGGGACTTTCAGCAAACAGAGCGGGAAATTGGCGCCCGGCGCTTCCGAAAAGATTGAATTTACAATAATAAATGAACTTAGGTTGCAGGTGGGAGAAAATGAGACGGTGGTGTATAT
>CAMWSI010000109.1 GCA_947176875.1 uncultured Bacteroidales bacterium | reverse complement strand
GTATAAGCGACTCGAAAATCCGCGACTGAATGCCTTTGCCTATACCGACAGCTGTCTGGGCGATTTCATGCGGCGGTTCCGCCGTATGCCGCAATGGGCGCATACGCTCGTCGTGTTGGTGCCCGACCATCTGGGCGCCTATCCTGAAAACATCGGCAATCTGGACGTGGAACGTTATCACGTGCCGCTCATACTGACGGGCGGGCTCATACGCGTGCCGCGCCGGCTGGATATATATGGTTCGCAGCAGGACATCGCCGCCACGCTGTTGGCACAGTTAGGTTTGCCGCATAACGAGTTTACGTTCAGCAAAGATATGTTGAATCCTGCATCGCCGCATTTCGCGTTCTTCACGTGTTCCGACGCATTCGGATTCGTCGATGCCGGAAACCGTCTGGTGTACGACTGTCCGTCCGGCCGTGCCGTCGTGGACGAAGGGCCGGCGCCGGGTACCAATCTGCCGCGCGGTCAAGCCTATCTGCAAAGCCTTTACGATGACTTGGCGGGGCGTTGAATCGGGCGGGGCAGGCATGAACGGCCAAATAAACTGTTTAGAAGAAATATAAAATGGGGTATATGTCAGAAATTACCGGTCTTATCGTGGCCATGGACAAAGAAGCCGACCTCATCAAGGGGGCGATGACCGAAGTCAGGGAAGAAAAGCGCGGCCATTTGACGTTCTATCGCGGACGCCTCCAAGCCGCCGAAGCGGTGTTGCATGTCAGCGGGCCGGGAAAGGTATCGGCCGCAATAGGCTGTGTGGAGATGATTAACGCCTACCGACCGTCCGCCATCATCAATTCCGGTGTGGCGGGTGGTCTGGCGCCCGAGGTGCAGCGAGGCGACATGGTTATCGGCCGTGAAATCCGTTATCACGACGTTTGGTGCGGCGAGGGTAGCGAGAAAGGGCAGATGCAGGGTTTGCCGGCCTGTTTTACCGTGCCGGATCGTTGGGTCCCGGTGGCGGAACAACTTGTTTCGGAAGAGAATAATCTGCATTTCGGCCTGCTTTGCAGCGGTGACCGCTTTATCACGACCGCGGCCGAAGTGGCCGCCATCCGTGCCGATTTTCCGGGTTCGCTGGCTGTGGATATGGAGAGCGGCGCGTTGGCGCAGACCTGTTACCTCTATTGCATACCTTTCCTCTGTTGCCGTATCGTCAGCGATACGCCCGGCACCACGGCCGACGCCGAGTCCCATTTCGCGCAGTACAACGACTTCTGGCAGACCGCGCCGGAGCGTTCCGCCGCCTTTCTCACACGCTTGTTAGGCCGGTTGATAAGATAATATTCGCGCAGGGTTAATTCTGAACCACCACTTTCATGATGTCCGATTCCAAGACGTTTTCCTCGCAGGTCTCGAGGCGGAGGATATAAACGCCGGCCGCGACATCGGAAACGGTAATGTTATGGCGGTAAAGGCCGGTCTGACGGCCGGAATTGACAATGGTCATGATTTCTTCGCCCAAGAGGGAGTAGAGTTTCAGATGCACCGAACAGTCGCCGAAAATCGAATAAGTGATGTCGGCCCACGATTTCATCGGGTTCGGAATAATGGAGAGGATTTCGAACCGGCTCGCCTGACCGCCCTGTTGTTTGAGCATGATTTCCCGTTTGTCGTGTTCCGCCAGTGCCTTGTCCTTTCCCATAGCCGTGTCTGTCGTCACGGAAGCGGATGCCGAATGGTCCGGCGTACGGGTCTCATCGTAATAGACGGCGATTTCGGGCAGAGCGACCCGCCAGTTCCCGTCCGAACGGACGTCACCGTCGTTGCGTGTTACCTTGTAGCCGACCGGATTAATGCGGAAATGGCGGTCTATATGGTTGTTGGGCTTATGTTTAAAGTAGATTTTAAGCAAGGCCAACGTATCGCCCGTATGGATTTCCGCCGGTATGCGGCGCGTCCATCGGAACTGCAATTCATGGTCGAGAATATGATAGGCGATGCCGGCCCCCGCTATCGGGGTCGTCATGCCGAGAATTTCGACTTCCGCGGCATCGTACGGTACGAACATCTGAAAAGCCGTTATAGGCCCCTCGCTCATACTCAATATCGGGTAATCGATGATGCGCGTCCGTTCCTCGACATCCATGCGGCCGTAGAGGTCGAAATGTTCTTTTTCCAAAGTGCGTTTTCGGGGCTTGACTCGCGTATCCGCCGTCATCGCCGTTATGCCGGGATAAGTCACGCTTCTGCCGGATGCGTGTCGGAAGCCGTTGAAACGGATGAAACCGCCCGCAGGGGATTTATGGCTGTCTGTCACGGGCATCGCGTCCTCGGGGCCGTTTGCCGCAACAGGTTCAATCGGAAAGCCCATGGATAAAAGCAATAGGGCCGCTCCGACAAAAAAACTTTTACGCATAATTCGTATTATGGTCGGAGCGCAAAGGTAATAAAAATCTGACACATTCCTGTTAAAAACTCATATCTTATTATGTATGTTTGTTTTATAAAATGTTTTTCGGCCTTGTGCCGTGATATTCTTACCTTTGTGCCATAAGCAGGGTTCGGCGGCAGGTTCTTGCGGCTGTTCCCAAATAATTCAAAAATCGTACCTTTGCTTCTGTATAGCGTGAGGCGGACAATCCGGAGCGCGTGTCTTGGAATACTATGGGAAAACTCTTTTTGGTGCCTACACCGGTGGGCAATATGGCCGATATGACGTATCGGGCCGTCGAAGTCTTGAAATCGGTATCGCTGGTTCTGGCCGAAGATACGCGCACGAGCGCGAAACTCCTGGCGCATTACGGTATCGCAACGCCCTGCAGGTCGTACCACCAATATAACGAGCATCAGGTATTGCCCGCTTTCGTGCGGATGTTGCGCGAGGGCGGCGACATGGCGGTCATCACCGATGCAGGTACGCCGGGTATTTCCGATCCCGGTTTCCTGCTTGTGCGGGGCTGCCTGCAGGAGGGCTTGGAGGTGGAGTGCCTGCCGGGCGCCACGGCTCTGGTACCGTCTCTCGTGCAATCGGGCTTCCCGTGCGAACGTTTTATATTCGAGGGGTTTCTGCCGCATCAGAAAGGCCGCAAGGCACGTATCGAGGCCTTGGCCTTGCAGGATAAGACGATGGTCATCTACGAATCGCCCCACCGTTTGCTCAAAACACTGGAACAACTGGCCCAGGCGCTGGGTGCGGACCGGCGGGCCTGCGTCTGCCGCGAGATTTCAAAGATTCATGCCGAGAGCCGCCGCGACACGCTGGGCAGCCTCTGCGCGCATTATGCCGCCAACCCGCCCAAGGGCGAGATCGTGCTCGTCGTGGCGGGCCGCGAACAGCCGGCCTATACCTATGCTTATCCGCGGCCGGCCTTGACGGTGGATGTCCTTTGGGAAACGATTTTGCCGGACGGGACGCGTTACGTCCTGCTTGTCAAGCGGCGCAAGCCGCCTTTCGCCGACTGTTACGCCCTGCCCGGCGGCTTTGTGGAGGAAGATGAGACGCTGGAGTGGGCGGCCGGCCGCGAACTCAAGGAAGAAACCGGCTTGTGGTTCAAGGACTATGTGCCGTCGTTCCGGCCGTTCAAGCCATACAGCCGTCCCGACCGCGACCCGCGCGGCCGTACCGTAAGCATGGTCTATGCGGTAAGCGTGCGTCTCGAAAGCCTGCCGCCCGTTTCCGGCGGAGACGATGCCGAGGCGGCCGTCTGGTTCCCGTTGCCCGACCTGCCCCCTTTGGCTTTCGACCACGCCGAAATATGCCGCGACTACTTTACGCAGGGTGCGTGATTCAGTGGATAAAGCCTTATAATCTAAACCGTATAATATATGAAAAAGCATATATTATCTTATTCTATTGTATTTAATCTATAAAAATTTATATTTTTGTATCGTGTTGTAGCGATTGCCTACCCCTTATTACGGCCGTACAACTCGGTGTATCTATATCATGTAAATTAAACGGAAACGCATATCGCATGTGGACGGAAATGAGTGACCCGGCCATTCTGAAACGATTGGCCGAACGGCTTAAGACGCTGCGCATACGCAGCGGCTTGACGCAGGAAGAATTGGGCGAACGGGCCGGATTGAGCTTGTTGACGGTGGCGAATTTCGAAAAAGGCAAATCTGTCACGTTGGCGAATTTTATCAAGATGATGCGCGTTTTGGGTTTGTTGGAGCATTTTGAATTGCTCTTGCCTGAACCTAAAATCAGTCCGTTTCAGTTGAAAGAATGGCAGGCGCGGTATGGGAAACAGCCCCAAAGGGTCCGAAAATCAATCCACAGGCATTTGACAGATGAATGAATTAATAGTAGATATCAAACTTTGGGGACAATCTGTCGGTTCGCTCTATTGGGAAAAGGAGACGGAAGCCGCCGTTTTTGAATACGAAAAGCGTTTTGTCCGTAGTGGCTTGGACATCGCACCCTTGGTGATGCCATTGGCGTCTCGCCAAATGCCTTATCAGTTTTTACAGAATCGCACCAAGTGTTTCAGCGGTCTGCCGGGTTTGGTGGCCGACAGTTTGCCCGACGCGTTCGGCCATCAGATTATCTCGGAGTGGTTCATGGGGAAAGGTC
>CAMWSI010000108.1 GCA_947176875.1 uncultured Bacteroidales bacterium | reverse complement strand
CCCTAAACGCGAAATCGCCCGACTCATCATAGAATCCACAGGTCAGCATCAACGCGTTCAGACGTTTGGAACGACTGATACTCAATATTTGTTCATTATTATAAGGATTCAATCCCCGGTTGGCCAAAAAGACGAACGACCTGGCCAACTCCTCGCAGGTCATCGCGATGCCGCATTGGTGACAATACACATCTATCAATGCATCGACATCGCTTTCGATGTTGCCGAAACTCTTCATGAAATGCCCCAACGCCATATTCCGGCTCGCGTGCTCCTGCTCCGAACGCGCCACCACGGTATCGAAATCGATATCCGACGTGCCGGCCGCCGAACGCACGAATTCCAAAATCGCTTCTTTCGGCCGCGGATAAAGCCGCATAAGTTTGTCGGTAATGACGAGAGCCCCCGCATTGATGAACGGATTGCGCGGCACGCCTTGCTCGGTCTCCAACTGCACCAGCGAATTGAAAGCCGTACCCGACGGTTCCCGCCCGACGTATTGCCACAACGCACTGCCCATGTGCCGCAACACCATGACAAGTGTAAACACCTTAGAAATACTCTGTATCGAAAACTTGGTACGGTAGTCTCCCACGCCTATGAGCCGGCCGTCCACCGTCGCCACCGCTATGCCATACTGACGCGGATTCACATTAGCCAAAGCCGGAATGTAATCGGCCACTTTGCCCCGTCCGAACATGGGTTGTACTTCGCGGTATATCTTTTCTATAACTTGGCGGTAATCCATACGTATCGCGCTACCGACGACCCAAACGCCCCTTTCTGCATTCTCCCGGCTCCGGTCGTACCATTAATAAACGGCCGCAAAATTACGTAAAATTCCACAAAGGCTCACTTTCTCTCCTACGTCCGTCGGCCTTTTTTTCCCGGGCCACAATTTACAACCGTCCTCCACCATTGACGAACGCCCTACAGCAACCACCTAATACAGAACACGCTGTCAATGCTGCAACTCCGCTATCTGCGCCAACACATCATCGGCATCGGACACAACACTTCGGTTGATACGCCATCCACAAACCCCTCCTATCAGTCCACCTATCAGACAGCCTCCCCCCATGACAAACATCATAGTGTTATCCGCCTGATAAATTTCCCACAACATCCAAATCAACCAAAACGCTGCAAGCGGCAACCCGATTTTCGGCCAATTGACATAACGCCGCCGAAACCGCGCCACGACTTCAGCCGCCTGCACCAAATCGGCCGTTGCGAAATTCCCCCGTCTGAATTCCAGTTGCCACAAAGCTGTCAACACGGTTGCCCCCAACATCATCAATTCGGTCATGACCATAAACGCCACCGAAACCTCGAACATTCTTCCGAAACTCCATGGAATCGTCCACATCGCCACAATCCCTAACGCCATCACCACAGTGACGCGCCTATTGATATCCCGCTGCCGTCCCGTCATGGATTGACGGATAAGACGGTTCTCCACCTGCAATCTCTCCGACAATACATATTTCAGCGAGGCCAATTCCGATTTCATCTGCTCCAAATCACTATCCCCGACATTCTGTTCCTTGTTTTCCATATCTATCCTCCTTTGAATTGAATTTTTACCGTTCGCTTTCGGTCGGTTCTCCTGTATGGCTCACACATTCTCCGCATCCGGCACTGCTTCCGCGTTTCAAGATCTCGCGAATACGGAACAACCGAACCCCGACATTGCGTGCCGAAATGCCGACGATGGCCCCGATTTCCTCATACGACAGATCTTCGAGCCACAACAATACAATGGCACGGTCAAACACCCCCAGCCGCGCAATGCGGTCATGCAACAGACGCGCCTGCCGGGCGTCCGTGCCCGAAGCATCGGCAGTGCCGTAGAGCGACACGTTCAAATCCGTCAGACCGGCGTTTTTTTCACGCTCCCGTCTGCGTTTCCGCTTGCGGTCGGCCGTAATGCAGGTATTGAGCGCGATGCGCCACACATAGGTCTTGACGCCGCTTTCATGCCGGAATTGCCGGTATCCGCGCCAAAGATTGATCAACACCTCCTGAAACAAATCGCTTACCTCGTCCGCATCGGCCGAAAACATATAGCATACGGTATAAATCGTATCTTTCTGTTCCCGGACCAAACGTGCGAATTCGTCTCGTTCCGCCATTTCGATTTCGTTTTTGGACATTCGTTTTTGGATATTAGACACCCGTCAGTGTCCGAAAATTACAATGTCGCCACAAAAAAAACACTGAAGCCTCAGAAGCCGCACTCACGGCCGGCCCGTCTCCCGGGCTTCCTTCTCTTGTTTGTGCCGGTACAACTGCCAAGAATTGATAAGATTATGCCAAATGCTGTAAAATCCGCCGACCACGGCCGTAATGGGCGTAAAGAACGTAAACCCCATCCAGATGGCCAAAACCGTATTTTTCTGACCCAATGACTGCCCCGCGCTGATTCTATCGTTGTAGCGCCCGCCCACACGCCGTCCTAACCAGAACTGCCCCAAACAACACCCCAAGGAAGCCGCGACCAACCATAATTCCGTGGCCAGCCCCTCCCCGCTGTGCATGACGCTGCGCACCGTGACGGCCGTAGCCAAAGCCAAGGCCACCGCCCAAAGGTAAAACGCCAAATCTTGATAATGGGACAGGGCAAAATGCAGGCGCGGTGCCAGATAACGGACGAGCATGGCGGCGAGTAACGGTAACAGCAAAAGCGGGAACACCTTGCCGAGAATCAAGAGCGAGGAACTCCACATCGTCATGCCCGGATTGGGATGCACGTATGGCACCAATGCCGGCACGACCAAAGCGACCGCCAGATTGATGAGAATCGTATAGGTGGTCAGGTGGGCCGCGTTGCCGCCCAACTTTTTGGTAATGACGGCTCCGGCCGTTGCGGTCGGACAGATGACACAGATCATGACGCCTTCCAAAACCACACGCATGCCGCTATGCGGCAACAGGACCAACACGGCCGACAGAACCGCGAAGATGCCGACCTGAAACAGCAGCAACCAGCCGTGCCACGGACACAACCGCAACTTCTTCGGATTGACTTTGCAGAATGTCAGGAACAGCATTGCGAAAATCAACAGCGGTTGCAACAGCCGGACCGTCTTGTCGGCCAACGCATGCGTCGGTTCCAGAAACGGAACGTTCACGTAGATGAAATAGCCTGCGATACCGGACAACATCGCGAAAATGAGCATCCAATCCCTGATGAACCCCAACAATCCTTTCATCCTTCGAAACGTCTATAAACATCACAGGTTCCCGCCACCATCTTGTCTATGGAGAAAAGTTTAACCCGTTCCAACCCCGCGTCCCTCAGACGGCCCGCCGCCTCGGCGTCATATACGACCCGTTCTATCGCCAGACGCATATCTTCCGCCGAAGTCGGTTCGAAATATACGGCCGCCTCGCCGGCCACCTCCGGAAAAGAGGATGCCCGGCTCAGACAGACAGGACAACCATTCGCAAACGCCTCCAAAATCGGGATGCCGAACCCTTCGTACAACGACGGATAGACGAACACATCCGCATGGCGGTAAAGCGACACCAACTGGGCATCCGTCGCCTGCACGGCTTGGAACCGTCCGGCGTTCAACCCCAAACCGACAAACAACGCATTTTCCTCCGGTGCGCACGGTGCCCCCGCACAAATTACCGACAACCGTCGATCCGCCCGCAACAAGGGTGCCATCGCCTCTACAAACGTCATGAAATTCTTGTATTTCCGTCTGTCGCCGACATACAGCACGTAATGCGTGCCCAACGGCGGCGCCGGGTCGAGATGCGCCGCAAGACGATAACCGTGATGGACAACCGATATTTTTTCCGGCGCGATGCCGGCTATCGACACGATATCGGCTTTCGTACAATGGCTGACCGCAATGATATGGTCGGCCGCCAGCATCAACTTTTTCTTATGCAAAATACTGCGATCGTAGAAACGGAAATCGCCGGGCATCCGCTCCTGTATGAGGTCGTGGACCGTAATGACCAACGGCTTGCGGCGGCGACGCAACACATAGGGGTCGTACCAAGTCGGATGCAACACATCGTAATCGTCGCGCCGCGTCCGGCAGACCGTCGGGCCTTGGTTCATGAAATAATACAGACGCCTGCGCAAACGAAAAGCCCGGGGATGCTTCAGAACGCGCGACGCATAACCGACCGTCTCCTCCAGATAATAATTGTCCGACCACAGCCCCTGCGGCAGACAGGCTTCGAAGCCCGTCGGCAGACAAGCCATCAGTTCGGCGAAATAACGTGTAACCCCGCCGAACCGTTGCATCGTGAACATCTGGTGATCGTAAAGTATTTTCATGTCATCCCGAACAATTTTGCAAAGGTACAAAATCATCAAGGTCTCTACAATAGACTTTTTCCCTCCATTTTGAGTTGCAAATGGTTCCGAAATTTATCGCCAGCACTATCCATGCAGGACAACGTCCCGCGGCAAAATCCAAGCGTACTTAATCCCCGTCAATTTGCTTAAACGCTCGATTTTTGCTATATTTGCCCTGTTTTGGCTTAGGTGCCGTTTATGTTT
>CAMWSI010000107.1 GCA_947176875.1 uncultured Bacteroidales bacterium | reverse complement strand
CGTCTGTACGGTCTGCAACATTTTTTCTTCGATCTGGACGGTACGCTGGCCGATTCCAAAGCGGATGTCTTGGGCAGTATCGAACAGGCCTACGCGCATTTGGGCTGGACTTACGACGCGTCCAAACTCCGTATTGGGCCGCTTTTGCCGGATATCATCGCAACGGTTTCCCCCCAACTCGATGCCGCGCAACGGCAGACCGTGGCGCAGACGTTCCGGGCGTTTTACGCGGTCGGGAAATACAGCCGGACCGTCTTGTTTCCGGATGTCCGGGCGTTTTTGGACAGACTCAGGGCGCAGGGCAAGACGCTTTCCGTGGCCACGAACAAGCCGCGGAAATCCACTTACGAGGTATTGGAGAAATTGGGTATCAAAGATCTTTTTCTTTACATCGGTACGCCGGATTCCGAGGGCGGACATCAGCCCAAGCCCGAGGTGCTCAAAGCCATCGTGCGTATGTTCGACATCGATCCGGAGCAGGCCGTCATGTGCGGCGATACGTTGCCCGACATCGAGGCCGGCCGTTATGCGGGCATGAAGACCTTGGCGTTTACGGGCGGCTACGGCGGCGATGGTTTCGGCTTGGAAAGCCGGGCCGATTTCGTCATAGACACTTACCGCGATTTGCTTTGATTGTAGGTTCACACGGAAATATCATGAAAAAAATCTCCATTATCACGGCCTGCTACAACGAGGAAGAGAACGTGTCGGTATTGTGCGAGCGGATTCGCGCGGTCATGAAGACGTTGCCGCAGTACGATTACGAACACGTGTTTATCGACAACGCGTCCAAAGACCATACGGTGGAGCGGATTCGCGAAGAGATAGCCAAAGACCCGCAACATATCCGCTGCATCGTCAACGCGCGTAATTTCGGGCATATCCGTTCCCCGTTCCACGGCATGTGCCAATGTTACGGCGACGCGGTCATCGCGATGGCTTCCGACCTGCAGGATCCGCCCGAAACCATTCCGGCCTTGGTGGAGAAATGGGAGGCCGGTTACAAGGTGGTCATCGGCGTCAAGAACCAAAGTAAGGAAAACCCGCTGATGTTCGCCGTGCGCAAATTGTTCTACAATCTGTTGGCTAAGGCTTCCGAAACCGAGCAGGTTAAGAATTTCACAGGCTTCGGATTATACGACAAGCAGTTTATGGACGTGTTGCGTACCATCGACGATCCATATCCGTATTTCCGCGGGCTCGTGGCCGAACTTGGTTTCGAGCGGGCCGAGGTGCCGTTCGTACAACCCAAGCGTGAACGCGGCAAGACGCATAACAACTTCTATACGCTTTATGATATGGCGATGCTGGGCTTCGTGAACCATTCCAAACTGCCGTTGCGTTTAGCCAGTTTCCTGGGCTTCGGCACGGCTATCGTCAGTCTGCTGGTCGCCATCGTCTATTTTATCTATAAATTGGTGTTTTGGGAGGAGTTCTCGGTGGGGCAGGCGCCTATGGTCATCGGCCTGTTCTTTTTCTCGGCCGTACAGTTGTTTTTTATCGGCGTTATCGGCGAATATGTCGGCGCCATCCATACGCAGGTGCGCAAACGCCCGCTCGTCATCGAAAAAGAACGTATCAATTTTGACTAAACCGTAAATCATGTCATCCAAGACCGTCGCCAAGATTCAAACGCTGTTCCGTAAACTCTGGAATGTCCACCTGATCCGTTTCGGCATGGTGGCGGGGCTGAACACGCTGTTCGGTTACAGCCTTTACGCGCTCCTGCTCACGGTGGGGCTGCACTATGTGTGGGCCACGCTCATCGGGCAGGTTATCGGCATCATGTTTAACTTCAAGACCTATGGCCGCCTGGTATTCCGCAACGGCGACAACCGGCTCGTGGGCAAGTTCGTCGGCGTGTATGCGTTCACGTATCTGTGCAATATAGCGGGCATCGGTTATTTGGTCAATACGGTCGGGTTGAGCGATTACATTGCGGGCGGCATCATGGTCATTCCGATAGGACTGCTGACATTCGTATTGAATAAACTTTTGGTTTTCAAAAAAATCAATGACGATGTCAATGAAAGCGAACAGGTAAGACTACGGGATATGTTCAGACAATGGTTTTCGGACAGGCCGCGCGGCATCTTCACGCTGCTGGCGGCTATGGCGCTGGTGTGGATGGTGGGCGCGAGTTTCGACGCCGGGATGTCGGGTGACGAGGAAATCCCTAACGTACATGCCGAAAATGTCTATAACTACTATGCCACGTGGGGCGCGGATTCAACGGCGGCCGTCATGCGGTCGGACTACAACCTGCCGTCTTACGGGCAGGCGGTCGATAACTTCGCGTACGCGCTGACCCGATGGTTCGGCATAGACGACGTGATGCAGACGCGGCATACGGTCAATGTCGTGTTCGCGTGGCTGGCCATGCTGTACGCGGCTTTGTTGGCCTACCGTTTGGGCGGGCGCAAGTGGTTGCCGGCCATTTTCACGCTCGTGTTGTTCTTTTTTTCGCCGCGTTTCATGGGGCACGGCTTCAACGACCTCAAAGACTCAAACTTAGCGGCGGTCATGCTGATAGGCATCTATTACATCGTCGTCTTTTTGCAGGAGTTTCCGAAACAGCGCGTCACGACGCTCGTTATGCTCGGCTTCTGCATCGGTTTGGCGACGGCCATCCGTATAGGCGGGCTTTTGCTTATCGCTTACTTGGGCTTTTTCGCGCTGATTTATTTTATCAAGCAATACGGCTTCAAGGCGTTGTACAAGGGCGCGGACAGCCGGCTTTTCCGGCGCAATATGGTCGGTTACGGCTTGCTGACGGCCGTGGGCGGCTATATTCTGGCCGTGTTGCTTTGGCCATACGCGCTTCAGGCGCCGCTTAAAAATCCGCTGGAGACGTTTACCTCCATGTCGCAGTTTGCCATCAGCATCAAGCAGTTGTTCGAGGGCAAAATGCAGTGGTCTAACCAACTGCCGTGGTATTATACGGCCAAGTTCATTCTGATGACGATTCCGACGGCCGTCATCTTAGGGGCGTTGATACGGCTCGTGACGGGCTGGCGGCACGGCAAGGGCTTCTGGACGTTCCTGCTTTTGTTCTGTTTCGTTTTCCCGGTGTTTTGGATTACCTATACCAAGGCCAACGTCTATGGCGGCTGGCGGCACTCCATGTTCGCCTATCCGACTTTGGTCGTGTTGGCGGGGCTGGGTTTCAACGATTTGACGGAAAAATGCCGAAAGCGGGATTTGCGCGCGCTCTGCATCGCGTTGCCGTTTCTGTTGCTTTGGCATCCGGTGCGGCATTATGTCAAAAACCATCCTTACGAATACGTTTATTTCAACGAGTGGTCGGGCGGGGTCAAAAACGCTTACGGCAAATACGAACTCGATTATTATTACCATTCCACGCGCGAGGCCGCGGAATGGGTCATGGCGCATGCCGATACGACCCGCCTGGCGCCCGGCGAAAAGTTTACGGTGGTTTCCTGGCACATGTCTTCGCTTAAATATTATCTGACGGATACGGCGCATTTCAAAGCGGATTTCTCACGGATTTACGATATGGGCGACCGCGACTGGGATTACGCCGTTTTTACGGTGACGGGCATGAATCCGGATTGGATTACGAACCCCAAGGCGTTCCCGCCCGTCAATACGGTTTATACCGTTGAGGTAAACGGAAAGCCGATCTGCATTGTCTTGCAGCGCACCGACAAGTCGGATTTCTATGGGTATGAGGCTTTCCGCCGCGGGCGGCAGGATTCGGCCGTGATGTATTACCGGCGGGCGTTGGAGGCCAATCCTTATAACGAACAGGCGTTGGAGCGTCTTTCCTGGATTTACAGCGACCGCGGTCAATACGACAGCGCCTTGGTTTTGGCGGCCTTTTGGGTGGAGGCCGTGCCGAGCAATATGACGGCCTTGCAGCAGTTGGCCAACGTCTATTATGGGCGCCATGATTTTTCGAATATGGCGGCCGTGGCTTTGCGGATGAAGGAAGTGGCGCCGGCCGAGATGTCGGGCTACTGGATGTCGGCTTTAGCGAACTTGCAAAGCGGCAATCGGCAAGGCTTGCAGTTGGCTTTGAATGACTTGCAGAAGGTTGTGGAACTGAGACCCGATTTCAAGCAGGCCTACTATCTGATGGCGCAGATTTTTCAGACGGCCGGCGACGCGGCTTCGGCGCGGCGTTGTATGGAAATCGCTAACCGTTTGCCGTAATGCGGGAGGGCTTCGGTTTCGGGAAAAGGGTAGGCGGCCGGCCCGGCGGGGCGGCGGTTGCCCGTGCGGTGGCCTTGTGGCTACTGGTGCCGAGCCTCGGTCTTATCAGCCATACCTATGCGCCTCTGCCGCCGGTTCTGTTGTTTTTTGCGGCGGCTTTCCCGCTGGCATGGTACGGCTTGGACGCGAGCCTGAACGGCGGTTGTGCGGACGGGGAGCCGTGTGCGCTTGCCGCGCGGGCGGCGGATCTCCGCGTTTGGCGGCCTTTCCTGTGGATGACGGTGTTTTACATCGGCTACATGTTGGCCGGGCAATACGTAGCCGGTACGTCGTTGCGGTCGCCCTGGGGGGTGGTCTGGTCGGCCTGTTAC
>CAMWSI010000106.1 GCA_947176875.1 uncultured Bacteroidales bacterium | reverse complement strand
TCAATATGCAGGGCACGATCAACGTGTATAACGTAGCCAAGGAAAAGGGCATCAAACGTATCTTTACGCCCAGTTCCATGGCCGCTTTCGGCCCCACGACGCCTTTCGACATGACGCCTCAGGATACGGTGCTCCAGCCCAATACGATGTACGGCATCACGAAGGTGGCCGGCGAATTGCTCGGCAAATATTATATCGAGAAATACGGCATGGATATCCGCGGCGTGCGCTATCCGGGCATCATTTCCAACGAGACGTTGCCGGGCGGCGGCACCACCGACTATGCGGTACAGATTTACTACGACGCCATCAAATACGGCAAATACACCTGCTTCCTGAAAGAGGATTCGATGTTGCCGATGATGTACATGCCCGACTGCCTCAACGCGACGATAGGGTTGTTCCAGGCCGACAAGAGCCGCCTGAAACACAACACCGATTTCAATATCGCGGGTTTCAGCGTGACGCCGGCCGAGGTGGCCGCCTCCATCAAGAAGTATATCCCGAATTTCGAAATCGAATACGCGCCCGATTTCCGTCAGGCCATCGCCGATTCCTGGCCCAACTCCATAGACGACAGCTGCGCGCGTGCCGAATGGGACTGGAAGCCGGCTTACGACTTGGATGCCACGACCCGCGACATGCTGGCCGTATTGGGCGAAAAGTACAAACAGGGCTTGTTTTAGGCCTGAAATACCGAAACCATGCGCATAGCGGCTTTGGTATCAGGGGGCGTAGACTCGTCGGTGGTGGTTCACCGCCTGAAGGAAGCGGGTTACGACCCCTTTATTTTTTATATCCGTATCGGGATGCAAGGCGAAGACGGATTTATCGACTGTCCGTCGGAGGAGGACATCGAAATTACATCTTATATCGCCAAGAAATACGGCTGTAAGTTCGAGGTGGTGCCGTTGCACGAGGAATACTGGGACAGCGTGGTACGCTACACCATCGACACGGTCAAGCGCGGCCAGACCCCCAACCCCGACATGATGTGCAACAAATTCATCAAGTTCGGCGTGTTTGAGCAACGTTACGGCAAGGATTTCGACCGCATCGCGACGGGGCATTACGCCACGACGACCTGCGTGGACGGACGGACGTTTCTCTCCACGGCGGCCGACCACGTGAAGGATCAGACCTATTTTCTCGGTCAGATAGACCTTGCGCAGGTTTCCAAGCTCATGTTTCCGATAGGCGGCCTGCAGAAGAGCGAGGTGCGGGCGTTGGCCGAAGCGGCGCGTTTGCCGAGCGCGACGCGCAAGGACAGTCAGGGCATCTGCTTTTTGGGAAAGATAAACTACAACGATTTTATACGCCGTTATTTGGGCGAGAAGCCGGGCAAGATTGTGGAGAAGGAGACGGGGCGGATTTTGGGCGAACACAAGGGTTTTTGGTTCCATACGATAGGGCAGCGCAAGGGGCTGGGACTGAGCGGCGGCCCGTGGTATGTGATTGAAAAGGACTTGGACAATAACGTATTGTATGTTTCGTGCGGCTACGATACGCAGGCGCAATACGGTACGGAGGTGAACCTGCGCGGCTTCCGTTACATTTCGGACGGCTTGCCGGCGGGTATGGAGCTGCCGGAGGAACTGTGGTTCAAGATACGGCATACGCCGGAGTTCGCGCGGGCGCGTTTGAGCCGGCACGGCGAAGGGGAAGGGGCGGTGTGGACGTTGCGTTCCGACCGGCCGATTCAGGGGATCGCCTCCGGGCAGTTCGGCGTGCTTTACGTCGATTCGCCCTACATGTCCGAGCCGGCGGCCGATGCGTCGAAGATTTGTTTGGGAAGCGGTATAATTATATAGCGTCCGTCGTCTCGGGCCGGCGTTTGCCGCCGGGGAGCGATTTCGTCCGGACGTTTCCGGACAATTGGAAAGTACGGCGTAGAGCCCTTTATTTTTAGATTATTATGGCGAAACGGAAAATAGACTTCACGTTGCGAGACTACTGGAATCAGGACAGCCTGTTGCTTTACAAGGAGGCCGTTTCGCGCTATCCATATTGTGCGCCGGCCCGTGTGAGTTTCCTTTTGAATTTAAGGGCATTGGACGATCCTGATTATGAGCGGGAACTCGCGTTCACGGCTTTGGCCGTTCCGGATCGGCAGCGGTTGCAGGAAGAGGTGCGGGCTGCGGAACAGGCTGCGGCTGTACTGCGCGAACGGGGGGAACGTCGTCTGAGGCAGGCGGCAGCCCGTTGGGCGGCGGCAAGCGCGGCTCAGGCGGTTGTACAGGGGCGACTCATGAGCGCGGACGCCACCGCCTTGCCTGTGGCGGACGGCGGCACGGAAACGGTTGCCGTACCGGCGTCTGCCGGCATCCCGGGGCGGGAATTCGATTTCAAGGCGGTGGCGGCGATCGAGCCGACGCTGTTGCGGGAGATGCCGTCGCCGGGTGCCGGAGCTGAGGATGAGGCGGAGGCGGGTACGTCGGCGGGTGTCGGTGTGACGGATGCGGAATATCCGTCGGCCCGTTCGCGGTCGGCGCGGCGGAACGCGCGCCGACTCGCGCGCCGCGAGGCCCAGAAAGCGGCGGAACGGGAGGCCGCGGCAGAGGGTGAACGGACGCGGCCGGAGGCGGTTCCGGCTTTGGCCGATGTTTCGGTCGGAGAAGAGGAGGGGCTGTCCGCCTTGACGATTTCGATGCGGTGGGCCGAGGAACCGTCGGTACCCGTTACCGTTGCGCCGCAAGTTCCGGTACGGCATCGGCCGGAAGTGTTCAACCCTTGGGCGGAAGTGTTTACGGCCAGACATACGATTTCGGACTGGTTGCAGGCCGACGCATCGGCGGGTACGTCCGGAGCCGGCGCGTCGGCGGAGCCGGCGGTACTCCAGCGGACGGCCAAGCCTGCAGCGTCCGCGAAATCCGCCAAGCCTGCGAAATCCGCCAAGCCGACCGTACGGCGGAAGGTCTCGGCCGCCCCCGGATCCGCGCCTGCGCCGCAGGGTGCCGCGTCCAAACCGCGCTCCGGCGCCGTTCCCGACTATATTGACCCCAACGAACTTATCGACCGTTTCTTGCGCAAGAACGACGACCATATCCTGATACAGGTGGACGAAGCGCGCGATTACAGCGCGTTCGATCCCGATCGCGGTAGCCTGCGCGAAGACTGGAGCATGGGCAGCGAAACGCTGGCGCAACTCTATCTCAAACAAGGGGCTCCCGACAAGGCGATAGAGATTTATCGGTATTTGAGTTTGAAATTTCCCGAAAAAAATCGTTACTTTGCAAGTTTGATACGCGCGGCGGAGACGGCCGGGCGTGGAAAGTAGCGCGGAAAACGGGTCAGGTGGCGGCTCCGGCATGGGGTCACTCGGAAAACCGCCCGGAAAGAAAACACTATTACAATATAACCCTAAAAAAAAAGAGAACCATGGGATTTTACATTTTTATCTCGGTACTGATTTTGATCGTATGCGTATTGTTGGGCTTGATCGTACTGATTCAGAATCCGAAAGGCGGCGGCCTCTCCGCTACGTTCGGCGGACAGGGCAACCAGTTGATGGGCGTTAGGAAAACGGCCGACTTTTTGGAAAAAGGCACCTGGATTCTGGCGGCCGCGCTTTTGTTCCTGAGTTTGATTTCGGCTTATATCATTCCGCGTAACACGACGAATGCCGGCGGTCCGTCCACGGAATTGACCGTAGATGGTTCGCGTATGGCGTTGCCGACCCAGTTGCCGGCCGCCGCGGAATCCGCTCCGGTGGAAGCCATGCCGCTCGAAGCCGTTCCGGCCGAATAAGCGCGTTGCCTGCGTTTGACGCGGGGAGTTCAGAAGGAAAGCCGACGTTCATTTCCGACGTCGGCTTTCGTCGTTTCAAAGGGGGAAGACTTGTTTCGGATACCGCATGTTTTTTTCTTGA
This sequence comes from uncultured Bacteroidales bacterium, assembly GCA_947176875.1. GTDB lineage: Bacteria > Bacteroidota > Bacteroidia > Bacteroidales > P3 > CAMXAS01. The sequence continues at coordinate 704 of CAMWSI010000106.1, read as the reverse complement.
AATTCCTTATCTTTGTAAATTCGAATCAATAAAAAAAAACAAGGAATATGTCCGTACTTTCGAATCGTGTGCTGACGATGGCGGCTTCGGCCACGTTGGCGATGAGCAAGAGAAGCCAGGAGATGCAGGCTCAAGGCATCGACGTTATCAATCTGAGCGTGGGCGAACCCGATTTCAATACGCCCGATATCATCAAGGAAGCCGGTGTGGCGGCTATTGAGAACAATTTTACCCACTATCCGCCCGTGCCGGGCTATATGGACCTGCGCAAGGCCATCTGCCAGAAACTCAAACGGGATAACGGCGTGGATTTCGAACCGACGCAAATCATCGTGTCCAATGGCGGCAAGCATGCGCTTATCAACGTGTTGCTGGCTATGGTCAACCCCGGCGATGAGGTCATTATCCCCGCACCTTATTGGGTATCTTATCCGGAAATGGTCAAATTTGTGGAAGGCACGCCGGTTGAGGTGCGCGCCACGATCGAGTCCGACTTCAAGATTACGCCGGCTCAGTTGGAAGCGGCCATCACACCCAAAACGAAACTTTTGATTTTCAATAGTCCGAGTAACCCGACGGGCATGGTCTATTCCAAAGCCGAATTGCAGGCTTTGGCCGATGTGCTGAAAAAGCATCCGCAGGTGTATATCCTTTCGGACGAAATTTACGAAAAACTCGTGTACGGCGAGGTGAAGCCTTTTTCC
>CAMWSI010000105.1 GCA_947176875.1 uncultured Bacteroidales bacterium | reverse complement strand
CTTGTGCAGTTTGGTCATAATCTGCGCCACGGCATCTATCGTTTCGGGGCCGTAATACAGAATGGCGTGTTCGGTATGGAACATCGTCTGCAACTTTTTAATCAAATCGGCGGAAGTAACGGCCAACAGCTGTTCTTCGGAAAGGATATGACGGACGGGCGAATTCGGCCCATAGGTCGCGTACGAAACCAAAGCCGAGACGTTTTCTCCCTGATTGCTCTTGCTGTCCTGACGGAGTTTCAGGAGGTCGGCTTTCAGCCCTTGCAAAGCCATCTCATCCGGCTGACAATCCTTAATCAGATTCTCGAACAACGTGACGGCCTTTTCCATATTTTCAGCCAAACCGCTCAGACGCACGTAAATGCGTTCGGTCGTCGTATTCACGCTATAACTGCAAGCGATTTTGTAGAATTCCTCGCGAACCTCGGCCGCATTGAGTTTGGAGGTACCCAGATATTCGAGATAGGAAGCGGCCAAACCGAACAACAGGTCGTTGTAATCGCCCATTTCGAACAGATACGTCAGTTCGAACGTCGGGTTCTCATCGTTATGCATGTAGTAGAGATCCACCTTCTTGCCTATTTTCGTCGTCACGATGTCTTTGGCATAGTCGATGAACTGCGGTTCGATAGGTTCCACCCGCGCCGCGGCCGCCTTAAGGTCGGTCAGAAATTGGGATTCCACGTCGCGGTTCACAACAATAGGTGTAATGGCCGGCTTATCGACTTTATGGATGTCGGTCGGTTCGCCCTGCCGCTTGTAAACGACCACATAGTTACGCGCCAGAAGTTCGGCGGCGAAATTCATGACGTCTTCTTTCGTCACTTTCGACAGTTCGTCAATGTAATTGACGGCTTCGCTCCAAGGCGTACCTTCCATATAGGCGGAAGCGATTTTCATGCCGCGGCCTTCGTTGGTCTCCAACTCCTTGTACATTTCGTATTTCTTGTTGTCGATCGTGGCTTCCAACATCCAGTCGGGGAAATCGCCGTCCTTGATGCGCGTCAGACCTTCCAACATCAGATCTTTCACTTCTTCCAAAGTCTGGCCCGCCTTCGGCATACCGCCCAACGTGAAAACACCGCAATCCACCAACGTACTGGGATAAGCGTAAGCGAACATGACTTTCTGCGATTGGTTCAGATCCAAATCGTAGAGACCGGCCTGTCCGTTATACAGCATATTGGCCACCAAGTCAGCCAACATGGCTTCTCTGGTCGGGGAACCGCCCATCGGGAAACCGACCGCCACCCGTTCGGCTTCGAGACCGATGACTTCTTTTTCCACCGGTGCCTGCAAAGGCGCTTCCTTTTCAAACGTAAATTCAGGCAATTGCTTGGCTTTCAAACCGCCGAAATATTTGTCGATAATCGCGACCGCTTCCTGCGGATCGAAATCGCCGGAAAGCACGACGGCCATATTGTTAGGTACATAGTAGGTTTCGTAGAACGCCTGGATGTTCTTGAGGGACGGATTCTTCAGATGTTCGCCCAAACCGAGCACATTGTGGATGCCGTACGGGTGATGCGGGAACAAGGTCGCAAGCATGAGTTCACCGACACGACGGCTGTCGTTCGTCAGAGACATGTTCTTTTCCTCATACACCGTCTCTATTTCCGTATGGAACAGACGGAGCACCATGTTCTCCAGACGTTCGGCCTGAACCTTCGCCCAGTTTTCCAACTGATTGGACGGCACGTTCTCGATATAGATCGTGAAGTCGTAAGAAGTACCGGCATTGGTACCCGTCGAACCGATGCTCGTCATCAGTTTGTCGTATTCGTTCGGGATGGCCAACTTGGAGGCTTCGTACGACAGACTGTCGATAATGTGGTAAGCCGCGGCGCGTTCGGCCGAATCGGTCAGGCTACGGTAAACCTCGAACTGATCGGAGATGGCCTGCAACAGGATGTTTTCCTTTTCGAAATCCATCGTACCGAAATGAGACGTACCCTTGAACATCATGTGTTCGAAATAGTGCGCCAAACCCGTGGTTTCCAACGGGTCATGTTTGGAACCGACCCGGACGGGGATATAGGCCTGGATACGCGGTTCGGCCTTATTGACACTCAAGAATACCTGCAAGCCGTTTTTCAACGTGTACATCTGCACCTGCAACGGATCGTTCTCCACGGTCGTGAATTGATAGTTGCCCACGGTCTGCGCTTGCAGACCGCCCCAGAACCCTATGAAAAGGACTCCAAAAAGCAACTTCCATACTTGTTTTACTTTACTCATGATGGTTTTATTGTTAATGTTTTACAAATACCTGATGTCGGTATGACCGCTATCATACCTCTATTTAAGGAACGCGAATATAATATTTTTTCGCCAACTTAGGGCTATCTGTAAGGCGGTTTTTATGCAAAATTTTGTTTTACGGTTTTTTTACCTTACCTTTGCACCCGCTTTAAGCCCGAGTGGCGGAATTGGTAGACGCGTTGGTCTCAAACACCAATGGGGTCAAACCCGTGCCGGTTCGAGTCCGGCCTCGGGCACCGGCCCTCTGAGAGTACTCAGAGGGCTTTTTTATTAACCTGTCCCCCACAAGGACATTCATCCGATTTCCAGCATGAGCAAGAAACGTCCCGTCGGCATCGTTTATTCCACAGCCGCCGATTTTGAATACCGGTACGACGAACCTGAAACGACCGAAACATTGCCGCCCGCCGCACAGGATCTGCGCGTCCTGCGCGACAGCAAAGGCCGCGGCGGTAAGACCGTGACGCTGATCAAAGGATTCGTCGGTACGGAAGACGACCTCGAAGCCTTGGCCAAACGGCTTAAGACATTTTGCGGCGTAGGCGGGGCCTGCAAGGATGGCGAAATCCTGTTGCAGGGCGACGTGCGCGACAAGGCATGTGCCTTTTTGGAAAAGAACGCCTACCGTTTCAAACGGGCGGGCGGTTGATTCCACTGGACTGGGAGTGAGACGTCCCGACCGGATGTTCGCCGATTTGAAACCGCAAACTTATTTTCAGTTTCTTTAAGGATTGCCGCATTTCTTTAGTTTTATTAAGATTTTTCCGTAGGCCGGCGGCTTCCCGATTTCTACTTTTGCCTCGTAATTCAAATTCCATTTGTTATGAGGCGTATTCCATTCAAGACAAGTTTACAATCGTTTTTCAACCGTGTGCAGAGCCCCTCCGGCTCCTTTGCGGAAACCGGGCATGGCGGCCTCCTGCCCCCTGACGTATCCGGGCCTGTTTGTGAAAGGAAAGGATGGTGGCAACGCATTTACGCGGCGGCCTGCCCTATTTTCATCCTGCTTTTCCCCTTATCGTGTCCGCATTCAGGACACGCGCAAGACTGGTATGCATGCGCTCGCGAAAAAACCGTTTCGTTACCTTTTTACGTCATGGGACAACGGTTCGGATACGGGGAGGAGCCAAGCAACAAAAGCGTTTTCGTATCAGCCAACTATATCGAACCGAAATTATTAGAAAACGATTACTGCCTGCCCTTGATAGACGACATGTTGAAAGGCCGCGGCGGTTGCAATTTGTTTTATAACCTTAATTCGGGAATCATCTCTTTTCCGATAGTGGCCGACAATCCCGATGCATTCGACCATTGCTCCGTACGACGCTATGCGGAACGGACGGACTTAAACGCGACGCCGCCATCACAACTGGAATTCGGACAAGTTTCGCATCTTTGCGAACGCAACGACACCATTCCGTTATGGCAGTTGCTTCTTAAAGGCGACGACACCATAAAAGTGCCGCAAAGCAACCTTTATTTCGTCTATCACCTGGAACCGGCCTGGCGGGCGGTTATACGGGATGCGCCGACGGAATACGGCTCCCGCAGCAACGTTACCCTGGAAGCCGACGTCACCTTTTCGCAACCGGACGCGACCGCTTCATTGCCGGGCTGTCTGCTCTGGACTTACCGGGTCGGCAACGGTCCCGCAAGGAAATTCCGCAACTTCGGCGAACAACAAGCGGTTTCATTCTCCATGCAGGATATAGCGGGAGCCAAACCCGGCGACAATATCACCATCGATGCCTTAGGCCGTTCCGAAAACAACAAACATAAGAAAATCATTCGATTTTACCCGGAACTGCCCCAAGTCGCCGTACCGACCCAGACCATAGAGCCGACCGACAGCGTACTTAGAAAATTGGAAGTACGGCTCATGTTTCCGCTGAACGCCGACAAACAGGAGAAATTCACGACACTGACCTGCTATAAATCCATCTCCGTCCGAAAAGACGGCGTTTTCGACATTTCCGAGTCCGAAGTGCTTTTTCAAACAGACGTCTCGAAACTGATTACGGAAAACGGCCGGATCCAGATTCCGATTCCCGACGGGAAACAACTGACCAAAGGCACGTACTATATCACCATCGAAGGCTCGGTTCTCGGACAAAGCAACCGACCCGATTTGAACGGGGAACGATTTACCGCCGAAACCTTAAAGGCCATGTTCCCATGCCAGACATTCCGCGTAGTGAAAAACGACCTCATAATCGACAATCTATCCATTCTGCCGGCAAAATGTCCCCGGGATAAAGGCAGTATTTCCTTTACCCATTCGACGGCGCTTCTCATGGGCATGACCCGTTACGA
>CAMWSI010000104.1 GCA_947176875.1 uncultured Bacteroidales bacterium | reverse complement strand
AACAACGTTAAATCCGGCTGCAACTTTAACGTTTGCCGGTGATAGACCGTCGGACCGTACTGTTGCAGGGCCGCATAGTGCGCCGCCGTCGGATAGGCTTTATTCTTATCCCAACCGTATTGCGGGCATTTTCGGTGCATATAGCCCATGAATTCGTCGCGATAGGTCTTGGCCAAAACGGAGGCCGCCGCTATCGACTGATACAGCCCGTCGCCCTTGACGATGCAATGATGCGGCACCGTTCCGTAAGCCTTGAAACGGTTGCCATCGACAATGATATGTTCCGGCCGGACCGACAATTTGTCCAACGCCCGGTGCATCGCATGAATCGAAGCATGCAGGATGTTCATACGGTCGATGCCTTGAGCCGGGACAGCCGCGACACCGTAGGCTAGGGCGTCGCGTTCTATGTCTTTCCGCAAACTATCGCGTTGCTTGGCGGTCAGCTTCTTGGAGTCGTTGAGCAACGGATGCGCATAACCCGGCGGCAGGATAACCGCGGCCGCATAAACCGGCCCGGCCAGACAACCGCGCCCGGCCTCGTCGCAACCGGCTTCCACCGCCCCCGGATCGTAAGCCTCGCGCAGCATCTTATTTGCCCGCTATCAACGATTCGAACAGGATGCGACCGTCGGTATTGCCCAAATCCGCGTCGGCGCAACGTTCGGGATGCGGCATCATGCCGAACACATTGCGTTTGGCGTTGCAGATACCCGCGATGTTTTCCACCGAACCGTTCGGGTTGAACGCCGCCGTTTCCTCGCCCTCCGGACCGCAATAACGGAACAGCACGCGGTCCTCCTTGTTGAGTTGCTTCAAGGTGTCGGCATCGGCATAATAACGTCCCTCGCCGTGGGCGATCGGCACTTTCAACACCTGCCCTTTCGCGCACCGCGCCGTGAAGGCGGACTTTTCCGACTGAACTTTCAAATGAATGTTCTTGCAGATGAACTTACGCGTTTCGTTGTGCAACAGCGCCCCCGGCAACAAGCCCGATTCGCACAGAATCTGGAAGCCGTTGCAGACGCCTATGACGTACCCGCCCTTATCGGCGAAATTCATCACCTCGCCCATAATCGGCGAAAAACGCGCCAACGCACCCGAACGCAGATAGTCGCCGTAAGAAAAGCCGCCCGGCAACACGATGGCGTCGCATTTTTTCGGCAGACGCGTGTCTTTATGCCAGAGCATTTCCACTTTCTGGTTCAACAGATGTTCCAGCATATACTGCATGTCATGGTCGCAATTCGAACCCGGAAAAACGACGATGCCGAAGGTCATTTGATTCATTGGTATAACGGATTTTATGATTTTCCAATATGGTTTTTCTTTCGGATGACCCGACTCCGGACAACGTCCGGTCCTAAGCCGGTCAGGCGTATTCCGATACCGGCCGCCGCTACAACGCGTCGCGGTCCACCGGCATCGTCATGCAACGGCATCCGCCGCCACCCCGCACGAGTTCCGCACTCTCAATCGTATAGACGACACGGTGCGCCTCATCGTCCACATCGAACGGCACGCGGCCGTCAAGACAGGCCTGGACGGGTTTCACTTCGAAGCCGGCCGCGGCCAAAGCGTCTATCGTATGGCTGTTGCGGCCATAGCCCAGGATATGTCCCGGCGCGACGGCGAAAAAATTGGCACCGCTGTGCCATTGGTCGCGCTCTTGATAAAGCGCGTCCCCGCCTCCGCAGAAAACCGGCTCGTAGGACTTGCCCAAACGTTCCAAACCGGCGAGCAGATCCGGCACGGCCTCTTCCCGTACCTCGCCGTCGCGCACGGTCAGCAGGCGCGTCTTGAGACGACCGTCCAACAACGGCTTATACACCATGCAGTGATGGCGGCTCAACAACGTAAAGACCATATCCAAATGGATGAACGACTCAGGCTCATGCGGCAACTCCTGCGTCAGCACGTGAAATTCCGGCGAAACGGCCGCACGCGTCTTGATGAACTGTCTGACACCCTCCGCATTGGAACGCGCCCCCTGACCGATGAGGAAAATATCCCGGTCGGCCACGAGGAAGTCTCCTCCCTCCAACGCGGCGGCGGGGCTGTCCGCCCACGGATCCGCCCAACGCGTCCGCGTGGCGAACAACGGATGATAACGGTATATGAGACCGGTCAGAACCGCTTCGGGCGCACGCACCGCCGTGGACATTTTGGTCGGCATGCTCCGGTCATTGAAACGTACGCCTATGTCTCGCGTGAAATAGAGGTTATAAAGCGGACGCCACCGCCGCTGCGGGTCGTCTATCCGCGCCGCGCCCTCAATGAGATAACGGCTCAGTTCCACCGCCCCAAGCCCCTGCATGAACGTCTTTTCCGCCTCCGGCAACCCCTCGAACACCGGATGCGAAAGGCATGTCCGGCGGACTTCCGCATCCCCCAACGTCTCCGCCAACAAGTCGTCGAAACAATACGTCTTCGTAACCCGAGACAGAAAGTCCTCCAATTGCGTGTATTCCCGACGGGCCGTTTCGCGCCCCAACAAATCGCTATACAAGGCTTCGTGTATCGTGGCCGGCGTCATCCGCTCTATTTCCACACCGGGACGGTGCAAGACCACGCCCCGCAAGCGGCCGACCTCCGAATTCAATGTCATTTCAGGCATATTCCTGTCCTTTCTTTAATGCTCCAAAGATAGCAAATATTTTCCGTATCCTTCACGGGAAAAACGACTTTTTGCTAACAGATTCCGTCTCTTGCTTCACCGTCACTCAGACGACGACAATGCCGACGGCACCAGAACGGGCACAATGCCCAACGGACGAAGCAAAAGCGTATTCCGACAGATTTCCGGCACACGGAACGGATAGCGCGAGACCGCCACCCGTCTGTTCAAATACGGACGCACGGCCCGTTCCCGCGCATCCCCTATCCGCAACGGCACGGCCGCCGTTTTCATCCAAGCCGCCCAAACCGGGTCTCCCTGCACCGAAACCGCCGCCCGCAACCGCCACGAACGCATCTGTTCCACCGCCTCCAACGGCGACAGACGCCGCAACATGTCCCCGTCCACAAATCCATCCGCCTCTCCCGCCGCCTCCACGGTCTGGCGTACGCCGGCATGCGCCATGAACAGCACCCGGCACCGGGGATACTTCCGTTTCAGACAGCCGACCATCGGCAATGCACGCGACACCTCCGCCGTCGTACCGCCGCAAGCGATTAGAAACGTCCCCTCGTACACCGCGCTCAACTCCGCCGGATCACGACTGATGGCGTACAACGGTTCCTCCTTGTACTTTTGCCATAGTTTAAAGCCCTTCCAAGCCGCATAAAACGCATTGTTGCAACAGACCACAAATCCATCCCCACCATCCAGAAAACCGCCTTTCAGCACATAATCCCTGAAAAACAGCCACTGCGCCTTGAACACCCCTGCCCACAACCCGTACCGACGGCCGGCAGCAAACGCTTCCGCCGCCGAAAGCCCGCTGAATTCATTGAGTTGTTTTACCTGCGCATCCACCGAAGCATATGAATAATGCAACAAATCGCCCGACAGCCGGAGGACATTGGGCGTAGCGGCATAAGACAGTTTCTCATGCACATAATCGCCATCCCAGACCGCCATATCCTTATGAAAAAGACGTACTTTGCATTCCCGCGCCCAAATACGCCGCATGAAACGCCCGCAATAAGCCGTCCGGCGGTTCATTCCGAACACGGTCTCTGCGGAAAAGTCATGTGCCGCTATATATATCAGCGATTGTCTCAATTCGTCCGACAGACATTCGTCGGCATCCAGCGACAAAATCCACGGATGAGCCGCCAAGCCGTTCGCATAATTCTTCTGGGCGCTATAGCCTTCCCAGGCATGTGAGACGAAACGCGCCCCCTTTTCAACGGCAATACGGTAGGTGGCGTCCGTGGAACCGCTGTCCACGACCAACACCTCGTCGGCCACCCCCTGTACCGAATCGATACAGCGGCCGATATTCTCCTGCTCATTGAGCGTGATGACCACAACCGAAATCCGCATCATAAACCGACCTCCGGATAACTGATTTCCAAACAAGTAAAAAAAAGAAAAACAGCCCTGTAAGCCGGGTTCTGTACCGGAATCCGAAAATCCGGCGATTGTCATTTATCTAGGACATGAATCACTCCATGCCTCCATCGATCTACCCCCCGTCTTCGGCCGAGCCCGCCTTGGCATACGGTATATTTGATCTTTCAACCCATAAGGTTTACCTCCCGGACTTATCGCTAAGCCGGACGTGAGCTCTTACCTCGCGTTTTCACCCTTACCGCCGGGCAAGCCCGACGGCGGTCTGTTTTCTGTGGCACTGTCTGTCGCCCTCGCGGACGCCTTCCCGTTAGGAAGTATGGTGGCTCTGTGTTGCCCGGACTTTCCTCTCCCCTTGCGGGCAGCGACAATCCGGACTGTTTTTCTTCAAACCGCGAATTTACGAATTTCAAAGATATTTCTCCACATCGGCGGCCGTTACCGCCCCCTCGCAGAAAATCAGCAAGCGTTCCACGACATTGCGCAATTCGCGTATGTTGCCCGGCCACGGTTGCTTCTGCAAAACCTGAAAGGCCTCTTTTTTGAATGTCAGCTTTTTTTTCTCCAAATCGGCCGACAGTTCCGCCG
>CAMWSI010000103.1 GCA_947176875.1 uncultured Bacteroidales bacterium | reverse complement strand
GGTCATGGACTTCTCCCAACTGAAACGTATGGTGGAAGACACGATTATCGCACAGGTCGATCACGCGCTGGTGCTGGACGAACGCATGGAACCGGATTTGATTGCGGCTCTGCGAAAAATCAATACGAAACTGGTTCTGACACCGTTTACGCCGACAAGCGAGAATATGTTGCTGTGGTTTGCCCGGACGCTGGCGGACGCCATCGCAAAACGAGCGGATTGGACGGCGCGCGGCCTGAGGCTGCAACGGTTGCGGCTGTACGAAACGGCGACGTCGTTTGCCGAATGGGAGAATACGTTATAGACAGACGTCATGGAAAACAAAAAGACAGAGACGGACGTGAGTCCGACGGAAATGCGTGGTTCGAATGAGCGCGCATCCAAAAGTCACACCGGGCTGTACCTATTGGGCTGCGTCGTCGTGGCGGTTATCGTGTATCTGCTGTTGCCGGACAAGCCGAACCCGTGGCGCGGATTGCGCGGCAGGCAGTCCGAAGCCGTCCTGCATACGATAGAGGGGCTGGCACAAGGGTCTTACTACCGAATTTCGTATTACGACGATGTGGCGGCGGCTGAAACCGATGTAGCCGGAGCCGATGCCGGTACCCTGCTGGAAACGGCCTTGCGGCATAGCATAGACTCGCTGCTGCGCACGTTCGACCTCCGCTTCTCACTATGGGAAGACAGTTCGTTGCTCTGCCGTGTGAACCGCAACGAGGATCCGGAATTGGACGCGATGTTCATCGACCTGTTCGAGAAATCGGCCGCCGTTTCCGCATGGACGGACGGTGCGTTCGACATTACGGTGGCGCCCTTGGTGAAAGCCTACGGCTTTGCCAAGGAGGCGGTGCGGGGACACCGCCTGTCGGCCGGCACCCGCGACAGTCTTTTGGCACGCGTGGGCTACGAAAAAGCGGCCATCCACGGAAACCGGCTCGTCAAACAGCATCCCGACCTCCAATTAGATTTCAACGCCATTGCGCAGGGGTATTGCGCCGACCTCGTGGCCGGTTTCCTTGACAGCCGCGGGTTGCACCGTTACCTCGTGGACATAGGCGGCGAAATGCGCCTCAAAGGCCGCAAGAACGGCGGCACGCCCTGGCAGATCGCCATCGAGCGGCCGGCCGACGAAGCCTCCGCAAGCCGCCAGATTTATCACACGATTCCGCTGACCGACGCGTCCATCGTCACTTCCGGCAACTACCGCAAGTACTTTGAGGAGAACGGCCGCCGCTTTTCGCATACCATCAGCCCCAAGACCGGGGAACCCGTCCGCGACTCGCTCTTGAGCGCGACCGTTATCTGCGCCGACGCCTGGGAAGCCGACGCCATGGCCACCGCCTTTATGGTCATGGGGTTGGAGGGTACGCGCCGTTATCTGGAGACCCACCCCGACCGCTACGGGGTCTTCCTCATCTACGCGCGTTCCGACGGTTCCAAGATACTGCCCGACCAGCGGTTCGGCCTATGGACCAATTGGGATGACTAAAACCGGCGAAAAAGCCGATAAAGCAAAAGCCCGACCATACGGTCGGGCTTTGCTACACACAAACAACTACAAGCACCTTTCCCTTATCGCACCGTGACTTTCAAGCCACGGGTCCGGCCGTCAGCCGTTACGAAACGGAGCATATAGACGCCCGGCTCCACCGCCTTAAGCCTTATTTCCTGTTCGCCGGCACACAGCGTCTGCCGCTGCCGCAACCGGCCGTCCATGCCATAGACATACAGCGTCGCGCCCTCGTAAGCCGGCGAAACCGCCAGCATGAAACGGCCGTCGGCCGAAGGATTCGGGTAAAGCAACGGCGCATCGGCCGAAAGCCCGTCTTCCACCGACAGATTCTCTATCTTAACCTTGTTGGAGGGCGCGCTCTCGCCACAGACGCCTACGGCCGTGGCATGATACACCCCGTTGAACGTTACCGTGAAACGCTTTTCCTCGGCCCCGAAAATCATCCCGTCGGCGTCGTACCACTGCACCGAGGCTTCGGGGGTTTCGGCCACGAGCGTAACCGCCGTTCCCTCGTCTTCGCGGCGGACGACGGGCGGTTCGGGCTTAGACAATACCGTCAGGGTCAGTTCCCGCACCGTATCGGCCTCCGCCCCTCTTGCCGTATCGACATAGCGGCCGGCTTCGGTCAATTCGCGGCCGCCGAAACGGTAGGTCTCGCCCTCGCAAATCGTATCCCGCAGGGCGGCAGAGACCAACGGCTTGTTCTCCGGCTCTTTCAGCGCCTTGATGGAAAGGCTGTAAACGTTGATGCCGCGGCTGGAATCGCTCTCGGCATGGATGCCCAACATATAGATGCCGTCTTCGGCTATCTCCAACAGCCCTTCGGCCGTCTTCCGCGCCGTGGCGGCCGTCGTATCGGTCAGAATAGACAAGGCCGTTTCCTTGGCCGTAAAGCGGGCGTATGCCCCTACCGAAAGCCGTTCCAAATAAGTGGCCTGACGCGCCGCATACGTGATGCTGACTTCGTAATTGCCGGCCGGCAACGCCAAGCCGGGCGTATAGAGATAGTCGTCCAAGTGTCCGCTGTTCCGGCCGTAAATCATGGCCTGCGGTTGCGACGGCGGCAAAATCCATTCGTAATCGTCTTGATCGGCATTCACGGTATGGATATAGGCGGCGCCGGCCGATGCCGGCGAGAAATCCGTCTCGAACGGCAATGCCAAGGCTTCGTAAGATTCGGTCGTCAGTGCGGCCGTATTGTCGTCGGGCAGCGGATCGCCGGCCGTCTCCAGCATCGCCTTGACGACATAGGTTCCCTTGGCCGACAGATCCGCTTTGGCGGCAAACGTATAGGTGAAAGGCGTTTGCGAGGCCAGCGGCCTTTCAGCCGTAAACGTCAGGGTTTCGGAAACGGCGGGCAAGGCATTGACTTGGTAGGAAAGCGTCACTTCGCCCGTAAAATCCTTTTCGCCCGTATTGTTCAACACGACCGCCACCGTTTCCCCGCCCATATTGGCGCGCGCCGGCATGGGCGCCACCGCCCGCAGTTCGAGGTTGGTCGCATAAATCCGCGTGACGCTCAATTCATCGATATAAAACGGCTTGTCCTGACTGGCGTCTCCTTGCGCGTAAAGCATCAGGTAACCCGCCTCCAGGCCCGTCAGGCTGTCGAACGTGAACAGCCGCCATTTTTCGCCTATGGTTCCGACCGCCTCTTCGGACGGATAAGCCGCATCGTCTTCGTGGTTCTTCAGGAATGCGACCTCCCGACCGCCCGTCAGATTCGGCGCCGTATTGAACCATAAGCCCAAACCGTCGGTCTTGGCGCTTTCATAACCTTCCCGACGCAGATAAAACGACAGACGGTAATATTCATTTGGCGCGAAATCCAGATAGGGCGAAATCATAACGGCCGTACCGCCGGTGTTGCCGGGATGCCGCAGGGAAGCCTGACCGTGTTGCTTGATATTGACGGCTCTCTCCCACTGCAATATCGAAGCCGGCCCGTCTATCCGCTCGTACCGCCAGCAGGCCGGTGCCCATTCCGTAAAGGTTTCCTCAAAGCCTTCGTGCAACGGCAAGGCACGCAATGCACAAGGTGTCCTGAATCCGGCCGTATCCCAAAGGCTTTGGTCGTCTTCGGCGCAAATCACGCGGAGCCGGAGCATGTAGCGCGTGTCCGGTTGCAGAGCGGCCAATTCGAAAGAGGTCGTGTTGAAAACAGAGGCCAGCGGTATCCATTCGGCCGCCGCAACCGGCTTGTACATGGCTTCGTAAGTCGCGTCCAGCGCATAAGAAAACGCCCATTCCGCCGAATTTTCGGTCAATTTTTTCAGATGCAAATCAGTGATTTTAGGGCAGGTATAAAGCGTGTGGAACGTCAGTCCGGTCGGATCACTCTCGCCCTCATCCCCGCAGACGGAACGCATACTGACGTAATATAACGTATGGTTGGCTTTCAGATTTTCCAATTTCTTAGTCAAAGCATCAATCCCCAATTCTTCCGGATCCACTTCCGCTTCCCAATCGATTTCGGCTTCCCCATAGAGCAACCGATAGGCGGTCGGCGCAATTTCCTCCGGAGCCGTCCAAGCGAGTTCAACCCCAGTGGGCGTCTGCGTTTCCGTCACCACATGCAAATCGGCCGGCGGCAGACAACGCGGATGCTCTTGGACACGGACATCGTAAAGTTTAACTTCATCACTCGAACTACTATAGGTAGCATCAAAACGTATCATAAGACTTGTCGCATCACCCACCAATTCTTTCAATGCCAACACTTTCTCATCCGTTACCACACTAGCCGCACTCGATGCATAAGACAATTGTCCCAAAGGATTACCACTACCTGTCAACTTCGTCCAATTCTCTCCTCCATCCGTACTCAACAAAACATCCAACCGCGATGAATAGGCTTTCTGACTGTAAGAAAATATCAATTCCAAACGCTCACGATCTACCCCGTCTAACGATAATACCGGCATAAGCAGTTTGCTATAACCCGAATAGACATAACCACTCCCTACCTGCACAGGGAATTTCAAATAATGAACATCGTTCGCGTCCGTCACTTTCCATTCAAAATTCGATTTGTCGTCTTGATTCCAGCCCGCCGGTATCTGCCCTGCTTCAACACCCGAGAAATCCTGAATATAGGGTAATTC
>CAMWSI010000102.1 GCA_947176875.1 uncultured Bacteroidales bacterium | reverse complement strand
ACCCTGCCCCGACCGCGACGAATGCAAACTCATGGTCGTAGATCGGAAGAAGCAAAAGATTGAACACAAGACCTTCAAAGACGTCCTCAAATACTTCAACGAGGGAGACGTATTCGTCATGAACAACACGCGGGTCTTTCCCGCCCGCCTCTGCGGCGAAAAGGAGAAGACCGGCGCGCAAATTACGGTCTTTTTACTACACGAACTCAACCGCGAATCCCTGTTATGGGACGTCTTCGTGGATCCGGCCCGGAAAATCCGTATCGGAAACAAACTCTATTTCGGCGAAAACGACGAACTGGTGGCCGAAGTCATCGACAATACGACTTCGCGCGGACGGACCCTGCGCTTCCTGTACGACGGCTCTTACGAGAACTTCAAAAGCCTTATCTACAAACTCGGCGAGACGCCGCTGCCCGAACACATCCTTAAAATGCGATCCGTCGAACCCGAAGACGAAGAACGCTACCAAACGGTATATGCGGCGGAAGAAGGTGCGGTCATGGCTCCCACAGCCGGGTTGCACTTCAGCAAAAGCCTCATGAAACGTCTTGAAATCAAAGGCATCGATACGGCTTTCCTGACCCTGCACTGCAGTTTGGGCAACACGCGCAGCATAGACGTGGAGGATTTGAGCAAACACAAAGTCGATTCGGAACGACTGATTATCCCCGACAAAACCGTCTTGACGGTCAATCAGGCAAAAGAAAACAAGAAGAAAATCGTGGCCGTAGGCACGACCGTCATGAAAGGCATGGAATCTTCGGTCAATATCGACGGCTTTCTCAAATCGTACGACGGCTGGACCAACAAATTCATCTTTCCGCCTTATGATTTCCATGTGGCCAACGCCATGATCACGAACTTCCACCAGCCTTTCTCGGCCCTCATGATGATGGTCTGCGCTTTCGGCGGCTACGAACTGATTATGAAAGCCTACGAGGAAGCCGTCGAAAAGAAATACAAATTCCTGACATTCGGCGACGCCATGCTGATTTTATAATCCGCCTCTCCCCCGGTCATGAAAACAACGACATGCTTGGCAATCATCGTAGCCGGAGGCAAAGGCGTACGCCTGGATCCCACAACCCCCAAACAATATCTACCGCTGGCCGGCAAGCCCGTGCTGATTCACACGCTGGAACGTTTTTATGAAAGTGGACTGTTCGCCCATGCCGCAGTCGTGCTCCCTGCATCCGACCTGACTTTCTGGCCGGAACTATGCGCACATTACGGCCTCGACCGCACATTCTTCGAAAGCGTATCCGGCGGCGAAACACGCTTCGATTCGGTAGGTGCCGGACTGGAGGCGTTGAACCGTTACCTCGGCGCCACCCGCTCAACCGCCGGTTGCGCCGATGCCCCGAACGAAGACAACCTTTGGGTCGCCGTCCACGACGGTGTGAGACCGCTCGTAAACACCGCCTTTCTGCATGCCTGTCTGGAAGCGGCCTTTCTACATGGCAATGCCGTACCGGCCTTGGCCCCCGTAGAGAGTTTCAGATATATCGGCCCGGACGGCATACAGGCTATCGCCGCAACTCCGACCGACCGCTTTGACAACCGGCCGATAGACCGCACCCGCCTGCGAAGCCTGCAAACGCCGCAATGCGCCCGCCTGCCACAGTTGCTGTCCGCCTGGCGGCACGCCGCCGAACGCGCCGGCGCCGAAAAAGCCGAGCGCTTCACCGACGAGGCCACCGTATTGGAATACACCGGCGAACACATCCACCTTTGCGAAGGCTCGCCTTTCAATTTGAAAATCACCCGGCCGATTGACCTGAAATGGGCGGAATTCGTCCTGACCTCAGGCCTGCTTTAACCAAGCCCTCTTGAAAACCACCCCGCCCATGCCCACAACCGACAACAACGGCAACATACGCCGAACCATTCTCGGCATAGACCCCGGCACCTTGCTCCTCGGCTACGGCCTCGTCGAAACCCGAGGCCCCCGCCTCAGTTATATAGACATGGGTGTTTTAGACTTGCGTCGGGAAGAAGATCCGCTGATCAAACTCAGCCGCATACACACTGAAATAAACCGTCTCATCGACTGCCACAGACCGGAAATTCTTGCCATAGAATCGCCTTTTTACGGCAAAAACCCGCAATCGCTCATCAAACTCGGCCGCGCACAAGGCGTCGCCATCGCCGCCGCCATGGCCCGCGGCCTCCACGTCTTCGAATATGCGCCTCTCCGTATCAAGCAGTCCATTACCGGCAATGGCAACGCCTCAAAAGAACAGGTATGCCAAATGCTCTACCGGATACTGAACCTGAACGGCGACCGTCCCAAACATCTGGACGCCAGCGATGCCTTGGGCGCGGCCGTCTGTCACGCACTCCAGAACCGCTTCGAAGATTTGATTCCGTCAAGTCCTCTACCGAACGGACTCCGGCAATTGCGCGCCACCGGCGTAGGCCACAAAGACGGTGCCGGGCATAAAAAAAAGCCCTCCTCCTGGGAGAGCTTCCTCAATCAACATCCGGATCGTGTCAAATAACGACACGTATCCCGGAAGGAAATTATATTTTCTCGGCGATCGCCGCCGCCAAAGCCTTAAACTCCGCTTCGGACAACTGCATTTTTTCCTTACGGAAATCAATGTCGTTCACGCCATGTATCGGCACCAAATGGATATGCGCATGAGGTACTTCCAACCCAATGACGCTCATCCCGATTTTGGGAGCCGGACAAACCTGAATCAAGGCTTTCGACACTTTCTTGGCAAAAGCCATCAGATGCCCCAATTCCTCGTCGCTCAAATCGAAAATATAATCGACTTCGCGTTTGGGAACGACCAACGTATGCCCCTTGGCAATCGGCGAAATATCCAAAAACGCGAACGCATGTTCGTTCTCGCCCACTTTATAACAAGGAATTTCCCCCGTGATGATTTTCGAAAAAAGAGTAGCCATATCCGTTTTATTTTAGTTGAAACCGAAACCCCTTGACAAACCACGACACCCGACAACCGTCCTGCCGCCTCTCCCCCCCAACGCACGTTACCGGGAAATTTCCGTAATCTCGAACGGAATCGTGCCGGCCGGCACCGTGATATCCACCTTGTCGCCGACACTTTTACCCAACAATCCTTGCGCGATAGGCGAACTGACGGAAATCTTCCCGGACTTCAAATCCGCTTCGTTTTCAGGAACAAGCGTATAAGACATCTGCGCGCCGTTCTTGAGATTCTTGATTTTGACCGTTGACAGCAGCAGAACCTTGGACGTATCCAGCTTGGACTCATCCAAAAGCCGCGCGTTAGCCAATTCCTGCTGCAATTTCGCAATTTTGAGCTCACACAGTCCCTGCGCTTCCTTGGCGGCATCATATTCGGCATTCTCCGACAAATCGCCCTTGTCGCGCGCCTCCGCTATCTGCTTCGAAATGCCGGGACGCTCTACCTTGACCAAACGGTCCAATTCGTCTTTGAGTTTCTGCAACCCTTCTTTGCTGTAATACTTAATCTGTGCCATAACGATATAAATGAAAAACAAAAAACCCCCGCGAATACATCGCAGAGGCGTCCAACACGTATATAACGGGGCAAAGGTACGCTTTTTTTTTGAATTTGCGAATCTCTCGGTTTTTATCTAACTTTGGGGAATCATGAAAGATTGGTTTTCCTTCCCGACTGCCGGGAAAAGTCTGTCTATCGGCTTGATTTTCGCCGCGACGGTTCTGTTCTGCGCCTGCCCCGGACCGGACGAGTTCCGCAAGGTACCCGTGCCGCCCGTACAGTTGCGGATTTATCCCTATGGCATGGACAATGCATTGGGGCCGGTAGGCAACTACAAAATCTTTCCGAATTACGGTTATGCCGGCATCATCGTCTATCATTTTACCGAAACCGAATATCTGGCCTACGACCTGGCCTGCCCCAACGATTACGAATACGGTTGCAAGGCGACCTATCACCACGAGAGTCTCAACCTCATATGCGAAGGATGCCCGACATGCGAGGATTGCCGTACCGGTTGCAACACGGTATATAGTGCGCTGACCGGGTTTCCAGAGGCAGGGCATCTGCCCAACCCGCTTTACACCTACCGGACACAATGGGAACCCGCCACGCAGACACTTCTGATTTACAATTAAAATCGATACAGCCATGAAAAGAATCCTTTTTTCAGCCTTAGCCTGTTGCTGCCTTTTGACCGGCCTGCACGGACAGGCCTCGATCACCCTGCGGGACGGCAGCCTCAAAAAACTGACCCAGGAGGAGCAGGACAGCATCGTGTTCGTCCACCCCACGTTTACGAACGGTACGGTATTGTTCCGCAACGGCCAGCGCAGCCAGGCCGAAATGAACTACAATTGTTATAGCCAACAATTGCTGTTCAAACAGAAGAACGCCCAGGGCGAGACGGAAATCCTGAGCGTCTCGAACATGCCCGACATCATGATGGTCTCGATTGCAGACATGACGTTCATGCCGGTCGGCAACACTTTGGCGGAAATCCTGATCGACGACCGCGTCTCCCTGCTGTCCTCCCGTAAAGTTTCGAGTACGGAGAAAAAAACCGGCGCCTACGGCACGGGGGGCAATACGGCCTCCATCAGCAATCTGACGAGTTTCGACGCCGGTTCGGCCGTTTCGCAAGGCGCCACAGCCGACGGCGGGAC
>CAMWSI010000101.1 GCA_947176875.1 uncultured Bacteroidales bacterium | reverse complement strand
CGGCCGGCAAAGCCTTGCAGGGCGGCGTGTTTACGGACGGAAACTTTGAAATCGGATTGTCCGACCATCCCGCCAGCCTCTACTTCATCGAAATCACGGCCACCGACGGCACGGCCTGCCGCCTGAAATGCCTCAAAGCGACACGCTGAACCTCTCGAAAAAGCCACGGTCACCCGGCCGGTCGCCCACAACCCCGGCATCTACCTCTACAGCCTCATCGCCGACGGCAAGGTCATCGACACCCACCGCATGGTCGTGACCGAATGACGACTGGGGAAAACATTATGTTTAACACGGCTTCCCGCCCGAAAACGATATAACCCGTCGGCCGACGGGCGGGAGACCGAAACAAGAAAGGAACATGTCATGAAAAGGATAACATATAAATTGCTTTGCATAAGTTCGGCATTATGTATAAGCCCGACGCTGTTTGCGCAGGAAGCGTATTACTATTATGACGGCGAGAAAGTGCCCTTGGAGGTCAATCACAACAAGGTCAGCATTCTTACCCCTAAAAACGGTAACACGGCGGATAAAGTTTTCGCCTCAAAACAATCATCTTATGATTACGAATATACTATTCAAGACAACCGTTTTGAACACATGGTCGTCAATTTGGCGTCATGGTCATCGGCTCAAAACAAAAACGGCATGGTGGCGTTGACCAAGCGACCAATAGACGAAGAAGCCATAGTTTTACCAATCTATCAAGACGAACAATTCGAAGAACTTGTATTGACAAACTCTCTATATGTCAGATTGAAACAGGAACAAGACGGTTTCTTGCTGGATTCCATTGCCAAAGTGTATAAACTAGACATCGTCGATACGAACGAATGGATGCCGTTATGGCACACTTTGAGCATTACGCCTCAAAGTCAAGGTTCGAGTCTGGACATTGCCAATGCCATTTTCGAAACAGGCTTGTTCGCCTCCGCTTTTCCTGATTTCGCATTTGATATGATAGAGAGTGCTTCTACAACCGATGAGTTGTCATGGGGGATTGAATAATGAAAATTCAGTTGATATAGGGGCATTGGAAGCATGGAAGATTGCGACGGGCCGAGGGGTCAACATAGCGATAGTTGATGTCGGTATAAACAGAAGTCATCCCGATTTGATGGCCAGCCTGCATTCATTAAGTTGTAATGAATCTGGAATTGATGCAACGCAATTCCATTCTCATGGAACGAAATGTGCGCTTATTGCCGCTGCTGTAAACAATAATAAGTTGATGATTGGAGTAGCATATGATGCCAAAGTGATGGAGGCTAAAGCCGTTGTAGATGGCACCAAGGCTTCTGCGAAACAATTGGCCAATTGCATCAACTGGGCTTGGCGGAACGGGGCGGATGTGATTTCCTGTTCGTGGGAGGCCAATAAAAACGACATGTTGAAAGAAGCCTTAGATAACGCGTTATCAAACGGCAGGAATGGCAAGGGAGCGATTATCGTTAAATCAGCCGGTAATACTTCCGGTGCCGTGACTTGGCCAGCTGATTATAGATCCGAAATATTGGTCGTTTCGGCAATAGATAAGTATGGCTCAAGATGGCAGGAGAATTCAACCAAAGGTTCTTCTTATGGAAACTCAGTGGATGTCTGTGCACCAGGGGCTAATATTAGCATATGTGACGCAAATGGATCTTATTATCCAGAAAACGGAACATCTATAGCATGTCCATTTGTTGCAGGTGTTGCAGATTGGTATTGGAACGCAACCCATATTTGACAGGACAGGAAGTGCGCGACATCATTGAACGCACCGCCAACAAAACGGCCTGTTCCGATTTCAGTACGAACTCGGTCAATAAAACCAACGGCACATGGAATGCGGAATATGGTTACGGTTTGGTCAATGCGGCCGCAGCCGTGCGAACCGCCTGCATCGACCGAATGGTAAGCGGACAGACCATAACCGGCTCTCAAAAAGTGGATGGGTGTAGCATAAAAGTGCAGAACACCACGGTTACAGGAAATGCCGCTTTGACATTGGAAGCCTTGGAAGAGGTGACGATTCAAGGAGGATTCGAAGTCTCCAACGGCGCGACTTTAGACATTAAAATCACGAAATAACAAAAGAAATAAACTTTGGCGGAAGTTGTAAATTTTACAGTTTCTGCCGAATTTACCCCACAACATTCCTAATGTAAAAAAATTAAAATCATGAAAGCACTGCATTTTTTAGGATTATTATGCCTCATCATACTGTTACTGAGGTGTGAAGGTAATAATAAGTACTGCCCAGCCTATTCGCCGGATAAAACAGAATTTTTACCTGTGGATTTTATTGGGAAAACTATGCGTTACCTTATTGATGGCGATACTATAGCCATGACAGTTTGTCCACCTTTCTTTTCTGAAAAAGGATTGCGCAATTCGGAAGCCGGTTGTCACCCTTATGCCAGTATGTCTTTAACACCGGATAGTGATAGCTTAAGACTGCAATATTCCAAGAGTTACGATTCGGAAAAAAAATCTAAATACTTTCAAGTTTGGGTATATATGCACGCACCAGTGAAGATATCGTGGTCCGCAGGTATTAGACCTGATTCCAAAACCAGCATCATACCGCAATGGACTTCTCCAAATGGTGTGGATTATACCGATGTATGGCAAGGTTTATATGATAGGGGGCGCAACGGCATAGATACATCCTATTTTTCGCCTCGGTACGGTTTATTGTTCTATCACTCGGCTGAACATCGGGCCATGTTGTTGCCATAGTTGTTGATGGACAGCCATGGTCATCCGGCCGGCCGGGTGTCCACGACCCCGCGCCGGCCGCCTACAATGTGCCGAAGGCCTTGAGGTTTTCGGCCGAACCGAATACAACGAGCTGGTCGTGTGCCTGCAACTCAATAGCGTCCTGCTCCCACGGCAACACTTCATAAACGACATTCATGCGCCCCAACAGGTTACGCCGCTTGACCGGCCGCCGCACACACAGCAAGTCCATCCTGAATGACGCTTCGAATCCCGCCCGCTGCACCTTCTCGCCCACCATACTGTCCGGTACCGTCAGCACCGAAACCGCGTGCCGCGCATCCACGGCGTAGCGGTCTTCGAACAAATCGCGGGTCATCAACTGCAAGGCGTAATGGCGCGCGAAATCCTCCTCCGGCGTAATGACGCGCTCCACGCCTATCGACCGCAACACCGTGGCATGAACGGCCGAAATGGCCCGCACGACAATGCGCGACACGCCGAGACTCTTGAGCAGGGCCACGGTCTGGACCGATGTCCCGAAATCCTTGCTGAACGTGACGAAAACACCGTCGAATTTCTCCAGCGACAACGTCTGCAAGGCCTCGGTATCGGTGCTGTCCATGCAGACGACGGAGGTGACACGGTCCTTGACGGCGTCCATCTTCGCCATATCGGTGTCTATCGCCAACACCTCATGCCCCAGATAGGCCAGATTCTCCGCCAAAGAGGCGCCTAAATTTCCCAAGCCGATGATCGCGAATTTCATTTCGTCTTTTCTTTAGGTTAATAAAACGGTATCGTAAGGATAAACGTATCGTTTCGGCTCCACATCGCGCGTGATGCCGGTAAAGAACGTCAGCACGCCGATACGGCCGATGAACATCGACAGAATAAGACAGAACTTGCCCGCCGTCCCGAACGAGGCCGTCACGCCCATGCTCGACCCGACCGTGGCCGTGGCCGAAATGGTTTCGAAAAGCAAGTCTTTCAAACTTATGTCGGGTTCTATAAAGCATAACGCCAATGTCATGCAGAACACATAGCCGACAAAAAGCGCGATGATTGAAAAGGCCTGCCGTACCGTACCGCGTTCCAGACGGCGGCCGCGCACCTCCACTTCGTCGCGGGCCTGTATGATATGGTAGGCCGTCAACGCGGCCACGGCCACCGACGTGGTCTTGATGCCGCCGGCCGTGGACATGGGCGAAGCGCCGATGGCCATGATCATCATCGTGAACAGCAGGGCGGGCGACGACAACAGCGAGACGCCGTAAGTGGCGAAACCGGCCGTCCGCAAAGCCGTGGCATAGAAGAACGACTCGCTCCACTGGGCGCCTACCGAAAGGCCGGCCAGCGTATTGTGCCGCTCCGAAAAGAAAAACAGCAGTGTACCACCCACCACCAAGACGGCCGTCGTGGTCAATACCAAAGTTGTATGTAATTGAATGATATGGGGTTTGTGCTGATAGACCTGCTGAAAGCCGAACAGCCGCCTGAGCACGTTGCCTAACACATGGCGCAACAGCCTCAGGTAGTTGAGAATTATCGGGAAACCGATACCGCCGATAAGAATCAGACAGGCAATCCAAAAATGCAGGCGGTGGTTGTGCAGCAATGCGCCACCCAGACTGTCGGACAAAGGCGAGATACCGGCGTTGCAATAAGCCGATACGGCATGGAACACGGCCAGATAGATTTCCTCCCGCGGCCCCGACATCGTACCGGCGATACTCCGGTATATCAACCACGCGCCGATGGCCTCGAGCATGAACGATATGGAGATAATCAACGCGAGAGCCCGGAACAGGTTGCCGAGATTCTTTTCGTTGAGCATGTCCTTCAACATCAACTGCCCGCCGACCGAAGCACTGCCCATGACCGAAAGCGCGAAGAAACTCGTGAACTTGATGACCCCTATGCCGACTATCTGGATCAACACCAAAATAATGATC